>CAKSEF010000004.1 GCA_934446465.1 uncultured Oscillospiraceae bacterium | reverse complement strand
TATATAAAAATACAAACCTATCGTGAGGGAACTTCATATGGATAACAAAAAGAAAAGAATACTCGCATCTGTTCAAAAACCTGCAAGATACACGGGTGGTGAATATAATTCCGTAATAAAGGACAAAAAGGATATAAATTTGAGATATGCGTTCTGTTTTCCCGATATCTACGAAATAGGAATGTCCCATATGGGATTGAGAATCCTCTACGGTGTCATGAATGAACAGCCGGATATATGGTGCGAACGGGCTTTTGCTCCGTGGCCCGATATGGAAGAACAACTGCGCAAGAATGATATTAAGCTGTATGCGCTTGAAAGCGGCGACCCGTTGTGCGATTTTGATATTGTCGGGTTCACTCTTCAATATGAAATGAGCTATTCCGCCGTGCTTAATATGCTGGACCTCGGCGGCATAACCGTGAGAGCGGATGAGCGCGGTGAGAATGAACCGATAATAGTTGCGGGAGGTCCGTGTACTTATAATTCGGAACCGTTGTGCGACTTTATCGATATATTCTGTATCGGCGAGGGTGAAGAGCAGACTCTTGAGCTTTGTGAGTTATATAAAAAATGCAAAGCGGAAAAGAAAAGCCGCCGCGAATTTTTGCGTCTTGCGGCAGATATAGGCGGACTCTATGTTCCGTCGCTCTATGATATTGCATATAACGAGGACGGAACAGTATCGTCAATAACAGCAAGAGACGGTGCACCCTCTGTTGTTGTAAAGCGTATAGTTGAAGACTTTGACTCGGTTTATGTGCCGACAAAGGTAATAGTGCCGTCTACAGAGATTGTCCACGACAGAGTATCGCTTGAGGTTTTCCGCGGGTGTATTCGCGGATGCCGTTTTTGTCAGGCGGGATATGCTTACCGTCCAGTACGGGCCAAGCACGCAGAAACATTAATAGAACAAGGAAAGAAAATGTGCGAGGAAACAGGATATGAGGAGATATCGCTTGCGTCGCTTTCAACAAGCGACTATAAGGAACTCCCCGCACTCGCGGACGGCCTGCTTGCATGGTGCGAACCGAGAAATATAAGCCTCCAGCTGCCGTCTCTGCGCGCAGACAACTTCTCGGTTGAACTGATGAAAAGAATGCAAAAAGTAAGAAGCAGCGGACTCACATTTGCCCCCGAGGCCGGGAGCAGGAGACTGCGCGACGCAATAAACAAAAACCTCACAGAGGATGAAATAATGAACGCCTGCAAGATAGCGTTTGAAAACGGCAGAAGTACGGTAAAGCTTTATTTTATGCTCGGACTGCCGACCGAAACGGATGAGGATATTAAAGGAATAGCAGAGCTCTCTCAAAAAATTCTGTATCTATGGAAAACTCATGCGACCAATAAAAAACGCGGAGTCAAAATAACGGTAAGTGCAGCGTGCTTTGTTCCGAAACCGGACACCCCGTTTCAGTGGGAGGCACAGAACACCCGTGAAGAGTTTGTCAGAAAAGCAAAACTTCTGCGCGAAGCAATAACCGCAAAAGCAATAACTTATAATTGGCACGAGCCTGATGTCAGTTTCCTCGAAGCCGTTTTTGCCAGAGGGGACAGACGTCTCGGCAAAGTCATAGAAACTGCGTGGAAAAAAGGCGCAAAGCTTGACGGGTGGGACGAGCATTTCAGTCTCGATTTGTGGCTCTCATCATTCGATGAATGCGGGATTGATGCAAGCTTCTATGCAAACCGCGAACGCGGAAAAGATGAAATAATGCCGTGGGAACATATCTCAGCAGGAGTCTCAAAAAAATTCCTCTATTCCGAACGCGAAAAAGCATACCGCTCAGAAGCGTCCCCGAACTGCCGTGAAAAGTGTCTCGGATGCGGAGCTTCAAAGCTTCTCTGCGGAGGTAAATGTGATGCGTAAAATGAGAGTTATGTATGAAAAAACCGGACGTGCCGTCTATATATCCCACCTCGATATTATGCGGACATTCCAGCGTGCAATTACGCGTGCAGGTATAGATATAAAGCACACCGAGGGCTTTAATCCGCATCCATATATTTCGATTGCGCTTCCGCTCTCCTTGGGATATACGGGTAAATGCGAATTTCTTGACATGGTCATAAATGATGATATGAAATGTGATGAAATAGTAAGGCGCATGAACAAAACACTGCCGGAGGGAATACACGCGGTTTCGGCATATTGCGATGCAAGTCCGGTCAGGAATATAGCATATTCTGAATACCTCCTGACACTTGATTACGACGGCGGGATAAAAGACAAAACTCTCCAAGCGCTTGACCTACTGTTGAAAAAAGAAGAAATAGTAGTGATGAAAAAAAGCAAGCGCGGAGAAATCGAAACAAATATAGCGCCGATGATAAAAACGGCAAAGATAGAGGAGAACGGGAACTCGATAAAAATTAAGGCCGTTCTTGCGTCGGGAAATACATCTTTGAATCCGGAGTACATCATACGCGCTATTGAAAAATATATCCCGGAGTGCGTTCCCGATTTTTATACTTTCACAAGAAATAACGTCTATGATGAAAATATGCGTGAATTTAGATAAAAAAAATGTCGCCGAATGTTGACATATGAGTATTTTAATGATATAATAGCGGAGCCGCATTGAGTGGGCTTACAAGTCGCAGGCGCGGCGCCTACAAGAGCGAGACTCTAAAAAATGAGAGAGAGGTGCAGGAATAATGCAGGCAATTTTTGTTACAGGCGGTAAGCAGTATAAGGTTTCCGAGGGCGATGTCATTTTTGTCGAGAAGCTTGACTTCGAGGGCGATACAGTCGAATTCGAAAACGTCCTCATGACGATTGACGGAGACAGCGTAAACGTCGGAACTCCGAAGGTTGACAACGCTAAGGTTACGGCTAAGCTTATCAAGAACGGTAAGTCAAAGAAGATTATGGTCTTCAAGTTTAAGCCGAAGAAGAATTACAGACGCCGTCAGGGTCATAGACAGCCGTATACAAAGCTCCAGATTGAGAAAATCGAAGCTTAATGATTACGGTAAAGCTCATTAAATCGGGCGAGGATTTTATCGGGTTTGATGTATCCGGTCATTCGGGTTATGCCGAGTGCGGGAGCGACATAGTGTGCGCCGCAGTGTCGAGTGCGGTCGGGTTGTGTGAATCCGCCGTAAACGATTTTTTCGGAGGTGGTGCCGAAGTCGTCATTAAACCTGAAAATGCAGAAGTATTTTTGAAGCTCGGTTCTTCGTGCAATGCTTCGTGCGTTGGGATTCTTTCGGCATTTGCCGCGCATATGACGGCGATACGGGATGAGTATCCCGATTATATTGATGTTTTGGAGGTGCAGTTAAATGCTTAAAATCGGTATTCAGTTTTTTGCACATAAAAAGGGTGTCGGTTCCACAAAAAACGGTCGAGATTCTGAGTCTAAAAGACTTGGTGTGAAGCGTGCGGACGGTCAGTTCGTTCTCGCAGGCAATATTCTTGTTCGTCAGCGCGGAACAAAGATTCACCCGGGAACAAACGTAAGCAAGGGTTCTGATGATACTTTGTTTGCGACGATGGACGGTGTCGTTCGTTTCGAGCGTTTCGGCCGCGACCGCAAGAAGGTTTCTATCTATCCGGCTCAGTAAAAATTATGTTTGTTGCAGGCAGGTTGAATTTACGACCTGCCTGTTATGCTTAAATATGAGTTTTTTGTTCATATTATGTATGTACTATTTTGAAATCGGAGGAAAGCCATGTTTGTTGATGTTGCAAGCGCAAGGTTCATTGCAGGCCGCGGCGGCGACGGCGCAGTAGCATTTCACAGGGAAAAATATATCGCGGCAGGCGGACCTGACGGCGGCGATGGCGGCGATGGCGGCGATGTAATACTTAAAGTTGACGATAATATGTCAACGCTCGTTGAATTTCGATACAAAAAGAAGTATGCAGCGGGCAACGGAGAAAACGGAAGCGGAAAAAAGTGTTCGGGGAAGCGCGGAAAAGACATTGTGATAAAGGTTCCCCGAGGAACGCTCGTTTATGAGGCAAGCAGCGGAGAGCTTGTTAAAGATATGTCGGACGATGAGCCGTTTATAATATGTAAGGGCGGTCATGGCGGTTGGGGAAACCAGCACTTTGCGACTCCCACAAGACAGGCACCACGTTTTGCACGCCCCGGTCTCGACGGTGAGATGCTTGAAGTGCGCCTTGAGTTGAAGCTTCTTGCAGACGTTGGGCTTGCAGGCTTCCCGAACGTGGGGAAATCCACCCTTCTGTCAGTTGTGAGCGCAGCGCGTCCTAAGATTGCAAATTACCACTTCACAACGATAACTCCGAATCTCGGTGTCGTACGCGTAGATGAAAATTTTTCATATGTAATGGCGGATATACCGGGAATTATTGAGGGTGCAAGCGAGGGCGCGGGACTTGGACACAGATTCCTCAGGCACATTGACAGATGCCGTCTCATAGTTCACATGGTTGATGTCTCCGGCAGTGAGGGGAGAAATCCGATTGAGGATTTTGAAGCAATCAATGAAGAATTGGAACGGTATAACCATGAGCTTGCCAAGCGTCCGCAAATTGTTGCCGCAAATAAGTGCGATTTGATTTATGATAGGGAAACGGCCGATGAATTTAAGGCATATATCAAAAATCTCGGTTATCACTATTTTGAAATTTCCGCGGCGGCAAACATAGGTGTGGGAGAGCTCATGAATAAGGTTGCGGAGGAACTGTCAAAACTTCCGCCCATTGAAAAATATGAGTCTACGTTCGTCAGAGAAAAAGAGGATACCTCACGGCACGATTTCACTATTACACGGACAGACGGTGATGTCTACGTCGTTGAAGGCGATTGGATTAAACGCGCAATGGGTTCGGTTAACTTTGACGACTATGAATCAAGAATATATTTCGAACGGATTCTGAGAAAATACGGGGTGTACGATGAACTTGAGCGCCGCGGTGTTCAGGAGGGCGACACCATCGTTATTTATACAATGGAATTTGAGTATGTACGATAAATATTCCCGGGGAAAACATATTTTCCCCGGGTCTAAAAATATTAGAAAAAATACAAAAAAATGCTTGACATTCTTTATGGTATACCATATAATGTAATGGTGCCTGTGTGGGCACATGTGCGATGAAACGGGAGATTGCTACGTAAGTAGGTAACTTCCGTGGAGTATGTCCGACAATCGGGCGGCAGGATATCCCACAATGTCTCTGCGCTTTTGCGCTGAGTACCTGCCGAACTTGGTTAAATCCCCTAATACCGGTTCGGTTTTAATGATGCCCGCGTATGAAACACACGGTGCAGTTGTGCAGGATTCCGCCGCACGCAGAAAACTACGTGCGTTTAAGGAGGAAACAAAAATGGCAGCAATCACTAAGGAAATGATTCGTATCCGTCTCAAGGCTTACGACCATCAGCTCATCGACCAGGCGGCAGAGCGTATAGTTGAAACAGCTAAGAGAAACGGCGCAAAGGTTTCGGGACCGATTCCGCTCCCGACTTCCAAAGAAGTAATTACGATTCTACGTGCGGTGCATAAATATAAGGACAGCCGTGAGCAGTTCGAGCGCCGTACACACAAGCGTTTGATTGACATTCTCAAGCCGTCAACGGAGGCAACAAAGGCTCTTATGTCCCTTGACCTTCCGGCAGGCGTTGAGATAGAGATTAAGCTCTAATTCGCAAAACTTACATTATTAAATGTGAAAAGAACCGCAGTCCTTTAAGTGCCGAAGAAGGGGTATCGGGTCAGAGAGGGCGGGTCATGTTGGCCGAGAGGTCAACCAATAACCTTGAAGGAGGAAGATATATGCAGAAGGCAATCATCGGAAGAAAAGTCGGTATGACTCAGATTTTCGACGATGCAGGCAGGGTCATTCCTGTTACGGTCATCGAAGCAGGTCCTTGCTCGGTTGTTCAGAAGAAGAGCGTTGAAAAAGACGGTTATGAATCTGTTCAGCTCGGTTTTGAGGACATTGCAGAGAGAAAGCTCACGAAGCCGATGGCAGGCCACATGAAGAGGGCCGGCGTTTCGGCAAAGCGCGTACTTAAAGAGTTCAAGCTCGCAGGTACGGAACTTAACGTTGGGGACGTTGTTCGCGCAGACGTTTTCGCAGAGGGCGACGTTGTAGACGTTACAGGCGTAAGTAAAGGTAAGGGTACGGCAGGTACGGTCAAGCGTTTTGGCCAGCACATGCAGTGCCACACACACGGTGTAGGACCTGTTCACCGCAGTGCAGGCTCTATGGGTGCTAATACAGACCCGTCAAGAGTTATGCCGGGCAAGAAACTTCCCGGACGCATGGGTGCCGAGCAGGTAACGGTGCAGAATCTTGACATCGTGAAGGTTGACGCCGAAACAAATATGATTGCAGTACGCGGTGCTATCCCCGGTCCTAAGGGCGGGTTTGTGTTCATCTGCGACGCGGTCAAGAACGTCTAAGCGAAAGGAGATAGAAAACTATGCCTAAGGCAACAGTTTACGATATGACAGGCAAGCAGGTCGGAGAGATAGAGCTTTCCGAGGCTGTATTCGGAATTGAACCGAACGAAGTTGCTATGTTTGAAGCTGTCAAAAATCACCTTGCCAACCGCAGACAGGGCACTCAGAGCACACTTACACGTGCCGAGGTTCGCGGCGGCGGCAAGAAGCCGTGGCGTCAGAAGGGAACAGGTCGTGCCCGTCAGGGTTCAATCCGTTCTCCGCAGTGGACGCACGGCGGAATTGCGCTCGGTCCCAAGCCGCGCGATTATTCCTACCGTCTCAACAAGAAATATCGCCGTCTTGCTCTCTTGAGCGCGCTCTCAGCAAAGGCTGCAGCAGGCGAAATTATAGTTGTAGACAACCTTGACCTTAACGAGGTCAAAACAAAGTCAATGGTATCGTTCCTTAACGCTGTTGAGGCGGATAAGGCACTCGTAGTAACACCGGAGGTTCGTGAGAACGTCGTAAAGAGCGCACGCAACATCCCCGGGGTTAAAACAACTACGGCAACGATTATCAGCGTATACGACATACTCAACCATGGCAAGTTCATTGTTGATAAGTCGGCAATAGAAAAGATTTCGGAGGTGTTCGCATAATGAAATCACCTTATGATATCATAAAGCGCCCTATCATCACAGAACAGTCAATGGAGCGCGTCGCCAATAAGGTTTACGTCTTTGAGGTTGATAAGTCCGCGAACAAGGTTGAGATTCGCCGTGCAATCGAGGAAATCTTCGGTGTAAAGGTTGCAAAGGTAAATACACTCAATGTTCTCGGCAAGGAAAAGAGAATGGGAGCACATGTCGGCTTCCGCCCCGATTACAAGAAAGCAGTTGTTACGCTCAAGAGCGATTCAAAGACGATTGAGTTCTTCGAGGGCATGGTCTAATCCCGACGGATTAGTAACTAACACCATTTAAAGGAGGAAAAAACAAATGGCTGTAAGAACGTTTAAACCGACGACTCCGTCAAGACGTAACATGACAGTTACCGACTATCAGCTTCTTAGCGACGTCAAGCCGGAAAAGAGCCTTTTGGAAAATCTCAGCAAGAATTCCGGCCGCAACAGTTACGGAAGAATTACTGTTCGTCATCGTGGCGGCGGCAACAAGCGCAAATACAGAATTATAGATTTTAAACGCGATAAGATGGATATCCCCGCAGAGGTTCTTACACTTGAGTACGACCCGAACCGCGGAGCATTCATCTCTCTCGTAAAGTATGAGGACGGCGAGAAGCGCTACATCATCGCTCCGCATGATCTCAAAGTAGGCGATACGATAATTTCGAGCGCATCGGCTGATATTAAGCCGGGCAATGCGCTTCCTATTGTCAATATCCCTGTTGGTACGATAATCCACAATATCGAGCTTAATCCCGGCCGCGGTGCCCAGTTTGTCCGCGGTGCAGGTAATGCAGCTCAGCTTATGGCTAAGGAAGACGGTATGGCTCTCGTAAGACTTCCGTCCGGAGAACTCCGTAAGTTCCGCCTTAACTGCATGGCAACAGTAGGTCAGGTTTCCAACCTCGACCACGAGAATGTCCAGATTGGTAAGGCAGGACGCAAGCGTCATATGGGTATCCGCCCGACAGTCCGCGGTTCCGTCATGAACCCGTGCGATCACCCGCACGGCGGTGGTGAAGGTAAGAGCCCGATTGGACGTCCCAGACCTGTTACACCTTGGGGTAAGCCAACCCTTGGTTACAAGACACGTAAGAAGAAGAACTTGTCTGATAAGTTCATAGTAAGACGCCGTAACGGTAAGTAAGGAGGCTAAATAATGAGCAGAAGCATAAAGAAAGGCCCCTTCGTTGCCCCGGAACTCATGAAGAGGGTAATCGCGATGAACGAAAAAGGTGAGAAGAACGTTCTTAAGACTTGGTCGAGAGCTTCTACAATCTTCCCTGAGTTTGTCGGTCATACATTTGCCGTTCATGACGGCAGAAAGCACGTGCCGGTCTATGTAACCGAGGACATGGTCGGTCATAAGCTCGGAGAATTTGCTCCGACAAGAACGTTCAGAGGTCACTCGGGAAGCAAGACCTCGAACACGAAGTAAGACAGGAGGACTCAGTGATGGAAGCAACAGCATACGTACGCTACGTCCGCATCTCGCCCCGCAAGGTTAAGATTGTTGCAGACCTTATCCGCGGCAAAAAGATTGCGGAAGCAACAGCGATTTTGGCAAATACGCCCAAAGCCGCTTCCGAGCCGATCCTGAAGCTCCTTAAGAGCGCAGTTTCCAATGCGGAAGCCAACCACGGCATGAATGTGGATAATCTCTACGTTTCGCAGATTTTCGCCTGCCCCGGTCCGATTCTTAAGAGAATTATGCCGAGAGCACAGGGAAGAGCATTCCGAATCAATAAGAGAACTTCTCACATCACGCTCGCTGTGGCGGAGAAGGATTAGGTCAGGAGGTAGTTTATGGGACAGAAAGTAAATCCCCACGGTCTTCGTGTGGGCGTTATTAAAAACTGGGATTCCCGCTGGTACGCCAGAGACGAAAAAGTCGGCGACCTCATCGTGGAAGACTACAAGATTCGTGAATATATCAAAAACAATCACTATAACGCAGGTATTCCTTGCATAGAGATTGAACGCGATAACAAAAAGGTCAGAATTACGATTCACTGCAAGAGCCCCGGAATCGTAATCGGCCGCGGCGGTGCAGACATCGAGAAGCTTCGCCTCTCAATCGAAAAGATGATTGGCAAGCCTGTTGCACTTAACATTGTCGAGATTAAAAATCCCGATACAAACTCTCAGCTCGTTGCGGAATATATCGCAGAACAGCTTGAGAAGAGAGTTTCCTTCCGCCGTGCAATGAAGCAGTCCATGGGACGCACAATGCGCATGGGTGCAAAGGGAATAAAGATTTCGGTTTCCGGCCGTCTCGGCGGAGCAGAAATCGCAAGAACAGAACATTATCATGAGGGTATGATTCCGCTTCAGACGCTTCGCGCCGACATCGACTACGGCTTTGCAGAAGCAAAGACAACATACGGAAGAATCGGCGTTAAAGTATGGATTTACAAAGGTGAAATCCTCCGCACGGGTGAGCGTGGACCGAGAACAATCGACATGCCGAAGCCCCGCGAAGAGCGCCGCGACAGACGCGACCGTCGTCCGAACGACCGCCGTGGTCCGCGCAGAGATAACCGCGCTCCGTTTGACAGAGGAAATGCTCCGCGTAAGGAAGGAGGCGGCAAGTAATGCTTCTGCCTAAGAGAGTTAAATTCCGCAGAGTACACAGAGGCCGTTTAAAGGGTAAGGCTACTCGCGGTAATAAGGTAACATACGGTGAATACGGCCTTATGGCTACGGAACCCGCTTGGATTAAGAGCAACCAGATTGAGGCGGCACGTATTGCCATGACACGTTATATCAAGCGTGGCGGTCAGGTTTGGATTAAAATATTCCCTGACAAGCCCGTAACGGAAAAACCGGCTGAAACACGAATGGGTTCCGGTAAAGGTTCGCCTGAATACTGGGTTGCAGTTGTTAAGCCCGGCCGTGTAATGTTTGAAATCGGCGGCGTAAGTGAAGATCTCGCGCGCGAAGCATTGCGTCTTGCGTCTCACAAACTCCCCGTAAAGTGTAAGTTCGTAAGGAAAGAAGAAGTACTCGAGACTGGTGGTGATAATTGATGAAGGCAAAAGAAATTCGTGATATGAGCCGTGAGGAGATGGGTGCGAAGCTCGAAGAGCTCAAGAAAGACCTCTTCAACCTCAGATTCCAGCACGCTACAAATCAGTTGGATAACCCCATCAAAATCGCAGCAGTAAAGAGAGATATAGCCAGAATCAACACAATCATCCGTGAACAGGAAATCTCTCAGTAATTATAAGAAGCCGCACAAAGCGGTATAGACGAGGAGGTTTGCAAAAGCAATGAGTGAAAGAGCTTTCCGAAAGACAAGAGTAGGAAAAGTTGTATCTGACAAAATGGACAAGACTTGCGTCGTTGCTATTGAGGACAGAGTACAGCATCCGCTCTACAAGAAAATTATAAAAAGAACATTAAAGCTTAAGGTGCATGACGAGAAAAACGAATGTGCAGTAGGCGACAAAATCAAGATTATGGAGACACGCCCGATTTCCAAGGATAAGAGATGGCGTCTTGTCGAAATAGTCGAGAAAGCACAATAAGGAGGTAGGGAACTGTGGTACAGCAGGAAACCATACTCAAAGTTGCGGATAATACGGGCGCTAAAGAAATTAAGTGCATTCGTGTACTCGGCGGTTCAATGCGCAGATACGGCAACGTCGGCGATGTTATAGTCGCTTCGGTCCGTAAGGCAAATCCCGGCGGAGTTGTCAAGAAGGGTGAAGTTGTCCGTGCCGTAATAGTTCGCTCTGCAAAGGGCGTTCGCCGTAACGACGGAACGTATATAAGATTTGACGAGAATGCCGCGGTTATAATCAAAGAAGATAAGAACCCGCGCGGAACTCGTATTTTTGGCCCGGTGGCAAGAGAACTTCGTGATAAGGATTACATGAAGATATTGTCGCTCGCGCCGGAAGTCCTTTAATGGAGGAAACCGGAATGAACAATTTGAATGTTAAGAAGGGCGACACAGTTGTCGTCTTAGCCGGAAAAGATAAGGGCAAGCGCGGAACTGTTCTGTCTGCTTCCCCGAAGAGCAAACGCGTAATTGTTGAGGGTGTTAACATCGCAACCGTACACGTAAGTGCTCAGAAAAGCGGCGGCAAAGACTCCGGCATAATTCGCCGTGAGGCAGCGATTGACGTTTCTAACGTTATGCGCGTCTGCCCGAAGTGCAACGAACCGACAAGGTCCGGACATAAGTTCCTCGACGACGGTTCAAAGGTCTGCGTCTGCAAAAAATGCGGCGAGACATTATAAGAGAGGAGAACGGCATAAATGGCAAGATTACGAGACACATATAAAAGCGATGTTGCTCCGGCTCTTATGAAGAAGTTTTCCTACAAGAGCCCGATGCAGATTCCGAAGCTCGATAAGATAATCGTAAACGTCGGATGCGGAGAAGCTCGCGACAACGCAAAAGTCCTTGATGCGGTAATCGCTGACATTACAGCAATTACAGGTCAGAAAGCAATCGTTACGAAGGCAAAGAAATCCGTTGCGAACTTCAAGGTTCGCGAAGGTATGCCGATAGGCGCAAAAGTAACACTCCGCGCCGACCGCATGTGGGAGTTCTTTGACAGACTCGTAAACGTAGCACTTCCGCGTGTCCGCGACTTCCGCGGTGTAAACCCGAACGCTTTTGACGGACGCGGAAACTACGCGCTCGGACTTAAGGAGCAGCTCATTTTCCCTGAAATTGAGTATGATAAAATTGATAAGATTCGCGGAATGGACATAGTTATATGCACTACCGCAAATACGGACGAAGAGGCACGTGAGCTCTTAACGCTCATGGGAATGCCCTTCGCTAAGAATTAGGAGGGCAAGGACTTATGGCAAAGAAAGCAATGGTTCTCAAACAGAAGAACGAGCCCAAATTCTCAACCCGTTATTATAACAGGTGTAAAATATGCGGCAGACCTCATGCATATCTCCGCGATTTCGGCATTTGCCGTATCTGCTTTAGAGAGCTTGCATACAAAGGTCAGATTCCGGGCGTAAGAAAAGCAAGCTGGTAAACTCTAAACAAAACAAAGAGCTGAAAACTCTATAATTTCGACTTCTCTAAAGGAGGTAAGACAAATGCAAATAACAGATCCTATTGCGGATATGTTAACACGCATCAGAAATGCGAATGCTGCTCGCCATGCGAGCGTTGATGTTCCCGCATCAAAGATGAAGAAAGCAATAGCTCAGATTCTTCTCGATGAAGGCTACATTAAGAATTTTGAAGTTATTCCGGACGGCGCACAGGGCATGATTAAGGTTACTTTGAAGTACAACGAAAAAGAACAGGTAATCAAGGGTCTCCGCCGTGTTTCAAAGCCAGGACTTCGCGTATACGTCGGCGCTGAGGATTTGCCGCGCGTGCTCAAGGGACTCGGTATTGCGATAATATCTACTTCCAAGGGCGTTATGACAGATAAGAAGGCAAGAGAAGCCAATGTCGGCGGCGAAGTTCTTGCGTTTATCTGGTAAGGAGGAACCGAATAATGTCACGTATAGGAAGAGCACCAATAGCAATTCCGGCCGGCGTAACAGTTACGGTCGGTAACGAAAATGAGGTAACGGTTAAGGGACCTAAGGCTACGCTTACATCAAAGATGCACCCCGACATGCAGATTTCCGTCGACGGGGCAGAGGTATTGGTTACCCGCCCGAGCGAGGATAAAGCACACAAGAGCCTTCACGGTCTCACAAGAAGCCTCATTCACAACATGGTAGTAGGCGTTACTGAGGGTTACAGCAAGGAACTCGAGGTAAACGGCGTAGGTTACCGTGTCGCAAAGCAGGGCAAGCAGCTTGTCATGAACCTCGGATATTCACATCAGGTTATCGTTGATGAGATTCCGGGAATCACGATTGATGTACCGGCTCCGAATAAGATTATTATTAGCGGAGCGGATAAGCGGGCTGTCGGTCAGTTCGCAGCAGAAGTTCGCGAAAAGAGACCGCCTGAGCCGTATAAAGGCAAAGGCATCAAGTATGTTGATGAGGTTATCCGCCGCAAGGAAGGTAAAGCCGGCGGTAAGAAGAAGTAAAGAGAGGTGCGCTTAAATGGTATCCAAGATAGATGTAAATAAAAAGCGCTTAGTTCGCCATAAGAGAGTACGCGCTAAAATCAGCGGTACAGCCGAGCGTCCTCGCCTTAACGTTTTCCGCAGCCTGTCGAATATCTATGCTCAGATAATCGACGATACTACGGGAATGACTCTCGTATCGGCAAGCACTGTCGAAAAGGGATTTGAGGGCAACGGCGGCAACAAAGAGGCTGCTAAGAAAGTCGGCATCATGATTGCCGAGAGAGCAAAAGAAAAGGGCATAACCGATGTCGTATTCGACCGCGGCGGTTATGTATACCACGGTCGTGTGCAAGAACTTGCAGAGGGCGCCCGTGAGGGCGGACTCCGGTTTTAATCGGGAGGAGGTAAGATTTTTATGGCAGGAAGATTTGAAGAAAGAAATGATGAGTTTCAGGAAAAAGTCGTATCTCTTAACCGAGTATCAAAGACTGTTAAGGGCGGACGCATATTTAAGTTTGCAGCCCTCGTAGTCGTCGGCGACGGAAAGGGAACTGTTGGCTTCGGCCTCGGAAAAGCTGCTGAAGTACCCGATGCTATACGCAAGGGTATAGAGGACGCAAAGAAAAATCTCGTAAAGATTGCAATCCTCGGAACTACAATCCCACACGAGACAATTGGCGTTTTCGGTGCAGGTAAAGTTCTTCTTAAACCGGCGGCCCCCGGTACCGGTGTTATCGCCGGAGGTGCCGTTCGTGCAGTCGTAGAAGCGGCAGGTATCAAAGATATCCGTACAAAATGCCTTCGCTCCAACAATCCGCAGAACGTAGTTTCCGCTACGATGGAGGGGCTTAAGTCGCTTCGCGGTGCGGAGGAAGTTGCACTCCTTCGTGGAAAAACAGTTGCTGAAATTCAAGATTAGTAGGAGGGCAAAGTCGTGTCGCAACTTAAAATAACGCTAACCAAGAGCTTGATTGGCAGATTGGATAAACACATTGCCACCGCAAAATCGCTCGGCCTTAAAAAAGTCAACAATGTTACAGTACAGCCTGACAATGCACAGACGAGAGGCAAAATTAAGCAGATTTCGTATCTTGTCAAGGTTGAAGAAGTTTAATAGGGAGGTGTAGGAATTGAAACTGCACGAATTATCTCCCGCAGCAGGCTCTGTCAGCGATGTAAAGCGAAAGGGCAGAGGCCCTGGCTCGGGCAACGGAAAAACAGCGGGAAAAGGTCATAAGGGTCAAAACGCAAGGTCCGGCGGCGGTGTCCGCATCGGATTTGAAGGCGGTCAGATGCCGATTACCAGACGTCTCCCGAAACGTGGTTTTAACAATATCTTTGCAAAGAAGTTCGCAATAGTCAATGTTGATGCACTCAATGTTTTTGACAACGGCGCTGTTGTCGGAACAGAAGAGTTGCTTGCTAAGAGGATTATCCGCAAGGCTGAGGACGGTCTCAGAGTTTTGGGCTCGGGTGAGCTCACAAAGAAGATTACCGTAAAAGCAAATGCATTCTCCGCGACGGCAAAGGCAAAGATTGAAGCCGCCGGAGGGAAGGTCGAGGTGGTCTAATTGTTAGAGACTATTAAGAATGCGTGGAAAATCCCCGAGCTTCGTAAAAAGATAATTTTCACAATCGTGTGTCTGTTTATCTTCAGACTTGGTTCGGCAATACCGGTTCCGTTTATCAACCGTGAGCTTTTGACGCAGATTATGGGACTCTACGAGGGAACACTCCTCGGTTTTATGAACGCCATGTCAGGCGGTTCATTCTCGCAGGCTAATGTATTCGCGCTGTCAATTCAGCCGTATATTAACGCATCAATTATCATGCAGCTTCTGGCAGTTGCAATCCCTGCTCTTGAACGTATGGTCAAGGACGGCGGCGAAGAAGGCCAGAAGAAACTTGCTTCGATTACGCGCTACGTTACAATCGCACTCGGTATTCTTCAGGGCTTTGCTTATTATACATTGCTCAGAAACGGAGTTGGCGGTACAAGCGCAATCAATAACGGCGGTATGAACAATGTGTTCGTTATGATTATAATCATAGCAACATTCACGGCAGGTACCGCGTTTATCATGTGGCTCGGCGAACAGATTACCGAGAACGGAATCGGAAACGGTATTTCACTTATCCTTTTCGCTTCAATCGTCTCGCGTGTGTTCCCGGCAGGTCAGTCAATCGTTGCAAACATTCAGAACGGTGCTCTCAGTTGGATAGCTGCAATCGCTATACTTGTGGTGTTCCTCGCTGTTATCGCGTTTATCGTATTCTTTGACGGCGCAGAGAGAAGACTTACCATCCAGTATGCGAAGAGAGTTGTCGGACGTAAGATGTACGGCGGAAGAAGCACCTTCCTTCCTGTGAAGGTCAATATGTCGGGCGTTATGCCGATAATATTTGCCTCTTCTATCACGACATTCCCGGCGACAATCGCAGCGTTCTTCCCGAAACCCGAAGGCGGTTTCTGGCTCTGGATGCAGAATAACGTATTCTCACCGAAGAGCGCGGTTTATGCAATAGTTTACCTTCTCCTCATCGTAGCATTCAGCTATTTCTATACGGCAATTCAGTACAACCCGATTGAAATTGCCAATAACCTTAAGAATAACGGCGGCTTTATCCCCGGATTCCGTCCGGGCAGACCCACGGCCGACTTTATCGCAAAGGTTATGAATAAGATAACTCTCTTCGGAGCACTCTTCCTCGGTATTATCGCTGTACTCCCGATAATTGCGGGATACGCTGTACCGTCGATGAACCTTTCTATAGGCGGTACGTCGATTCTTATCGTAGTCGGTGTTGCTCTCGAGACTGTTAAGCAGCTTGAGTCCCAGATGATGATGAGGAATTATAAGGGTTTCCTTGAATAAGGAGGAGTTTTAAGTGAATCTTATTTTACTCGGTGCGCCGGGTGCAGGAAAAGGCACGCAGGCGGAACTTATTTGTAAGAAACTCAATATTCCCGCAATTTCCACGGGAAATATTCTCCGTGAAGCAATTAAGAACAAAACAGAGCGCGGGCTTATGGCTAAATCCTATATGGACGCAGGCAAGCTCGTACCCGATGAAGTAATCGTCGGAATAGTTTCTGAACGTCTCGGCGCGGCTGACTGTAAGAACGGGTTCGTTCTTGACGGTATGCCGAGAACGGTTGCGCAGGCGGAGGCTCTTGACGAAATGAACGTCAAGATTGACGTTGTCCTCTCGATTGAGGTGGAAGACGAGGCTATCGAACGCCGTATGTCGGGTCGCCGTGTATGTGAAAACTGCGGTGCGTCCTACCATATCGAGCATAAGAAGCCTGAGGTCGAAGGTGTCTGTGATTCATGCGGCGGTAAGCTTGTTCTCCGTGCGGATGACGCTCCCGAGACCGTGCGCGGAAGACTCCGCGTGTATCATGAGCAGACAGAACCGCTTATCGCATTTTATGAGAAGAAAGGGCTTCTTAAGGCAGTCCGCGGTCAGGACAGCATAGCCGACACAACGCGCCTTATCTTTGAAGCTCTCGGAATATAAATGCGCGGGCGGCAAACGCCTCAGATGCACTGTGATGCAGTGAACGGAGGATTGAGCTTTTGATACAGATTAAATCAGAACGTGAAATCGGGCTTATGCGGCAGGCAGGAAGAATTGCCGCAACGGCTCTTGCTGCGGCGGGACGTGCCGTAGCAGCCGGGGTTACAACAGGCGAGCTCAACGCCATAATCAAAAGAATGATTGAGAAAGCAGACGCATATCCGACCTTTCTCGGATATGCAGGCTTTCCCGGAGCAGCTTGCATTTCGATTAACGATGAAGTAATCCACGGCATACCGGGTCTCCGTGCTCTCAAAAACGGCGACTTGGTAAAAATAGATGTAGGGGCGACATATCAGGGCTATGTCGGCGACTGTGCGAACACATTCGCTGTCGGTGAGATAAGCGATGAAGCGCAGCGGCTTATAGATGTAACCCGGCAGAGCTTCTATGAGGGTATGAAATACGCTCGTGCGGGCAACAGAATCTCTGATATTTCCCATGCAATCCAGACTTACGTAGAAGATAACGGTTTTTCCGTTGTTCGTAAATATGTGGGTCATGGCGTGGGCTCAAAGCTGCATGAAGAGCCTGAGGTGCCGAATTTCGGAAAACCCGGCCTCGGTGCAAGGCTTGTCAGCGGGATGACCATAGCCGTAGAGCCAATGGTTAATCAGGGCGTATTTACCGTCAAAGAGTTAAGCGACGGTTGGACCGTAAAAACGCGGGATGGAATGCTGTCCGCCCACTATGAAAACTCGGTATTGATAACAAAGGACAATCCTGAGATATTAACTTTGGCAAGTGAAAATTTTTAGAGGGAATTAAAAATGGAAGCTGATATAGGTCATATAGTTATTTCTCTCGCAGGTCGCGATAAAGAACGACTGTTCTACGTTTTAAAAACCGAAGAAAACTTCGTATACCTTGCCGACGGAAGCCTTAGAAAGCTGGAAACTCCCAAAAGAAAGAAACGTAAACACATTCGTGTGATTTCGGACTTTGATTCGCGGGTTTCTGCCAAATTGAGGCACGGAGAAAAGGTATTAAACAGCGAGATACGCAAAGCGCTTTCAGATTATTCAAAAGCGCAACAAGCACAGGGAGGTAATTTGCTTGGCTAAAGATGACGTAATCGAGCTCGAAGGTACCGTCATAGAGGCGCTGCCTAACGCGATGTTCCAAGTAGACATCGGAAACGGGCACAAGATTCTGGCACATATTTCGGGAAAACTCCGTATGAACTTCATACGCATCCTTCCCGGAGACAAGGTGACGGTGCAAATGTCGCCGTACGATTTAACACGCGGGCGCATAACATGGCGCTCTAAATAAAAAGCACAGAAGGACCGACCCGAACGCCGGCATGACGGGTTGGTAGTGCAAGAAAATAATTGCCGGAGAAATGGAGCTTTTTACGATTATGAAAGTTAGACCATCGGTAAAGCCTATTTGTGAAAAGTGCAAAATCATTCGCCGTAAAGGTCGCGTAATGGTTATTTGCGACAATCCGAAGCATAAGCAGAAACAGGGCTAATAAAGCCCACATACAAAATGGAGGTATGTTAAATGGCACGTATAGCCGGAGTTGACCTTCCGAGAGAAAAACGAGTCGAAATAGGACTCACATATATTTACGGTATCGGAAGAAAGCGTTCAAACCAGATACTTGCTGCAACAGGAGTAAATCCTGACACACGAGTAAAGGACCTCACTGAAGCAGATGAGGCAAAGCTTCGCGAGTACATCGGTGAGAACTACACGGTAGAGGGCGACCTCCGCCGCGAGTTGGCACTCGACATAAAGCGTCTTATAGAAATTGGCTCGTATCGCGGACTCAGACACAGAAAGGGTCTCCCCGTACGCGGTCAGCGTTCTAAGACAAACGCAAGAACACGCAAGGGTCCGAAGCGGACGATTGCAAACAAGAAGAAGTAAGGAGGTAATCTAAATGGCCAGTCCGAAGAAAGGCGCAACAAGAAAGCGTCGTGAGCGTAAGAATATTGAAAAAGGTGCAGCACATATTCGTTCCTCCTTCAACAATACAATGGTAACGATTACGGATACAAACGGAAATGCTCTTTCGTGGGCTTCGAGCGGCGGTCTTGGTTTCCGCGGTTCGCGTAAGTCCACTCCGTTTGCGGCACAGGTAGCGGCAGAAACTGCTGCAAAGGCTGCTATGGAGCACGGCCTTAAGACCGTAGAAGTTTACGTCAAGGGCCCGGGTTCCGGCCGTGAAGCAGCTATCCGTGCGCTTCAGGCAGCAGGTCTTGAAGTCAATATGATTAAAGACGTAACTCCGATTCCGCATAATGGTTGCCGCCCGCCGAAGAGAAGGCGTGTATAGTTTTTTGGAGGTGTAAAACAAATGGCAAGATATACAGGAGCTGTATGCAGACTCTGCCGCAGAGAAGGTCAGAAACTTCATCTCAAGGGCGACCGCTGTTATACAGGAAAATGTGCGATTGACCGCCGCAGCGGTCAGACACCCGGCCAGCACGGCAAGGGACGCAAGAAGCTCTCCGAGTACGGACTCCAGCTTCGCGAGAAGCAGAAGGCAAAGCGCTACTACGGCGTTTTAGAGAGCCAGTTCAGGAAATATTTCGAGATGGCTGTTACAAAGCAGGGAGTTACAGGTGAAAACCTCCTCCGTATTCTCGAGTCACGTCTTGATAATATAGTTTACAGAATCGGTCTTGCAATGAGCCGCCCTGAGGCACGTCAGCTCGTTTCGCACGGACATTTCACGGTAAACGGCAAGAAAGTTAATATCCCGTCCTACCTCGTAAAAGCAGGTGATGTTGTAGCTCTTTGTGAGAAGAGCCGCACATCTGATAAGTTCAAGGATGTTGTTGAGGCAAACTCTTCGCGTGTTGCACCGAAGTGGCTTGACTTTGACAAGAACAAGTTCGAGGCGAAAGTTATAAATCTTCCGGATAGAGCAGATATCGACTTCCCGGTAGAGGAGCACCTCATCGTCGAGTTGTACTCCAAGTAAGATTTCGCATAACCCTCGAAGCTACGAGTGTAATATCATGCAGCATTGTTGGCTGTAAAGAAGGAGGGTAAAATTGATGATAGAAATAGAAAAGCCACGTATAGAGTGTTTAGACTCTCCGGGGGACGATTCCTACGGTAAGTTTATAATCGAGCCTCTTGAAAGGGGCTACGGGATGACGCTTGGAAACTCGCTTCGCAGAGTTTTGCTTTCGTCGCTTCCCGGAGTAGCGGCAACATCTATCAAGATTGCGGGCATCGCACATGAATTTTCAACGATACCCGGAGTAAAAGAAGATGTTACAGAGATTGTTCTTAATGTTAAGAAGATAATCGCAAAACTCCATACGCCTGAGCCCCAGACGGTAACGATAGATGTTTCCGAGGAAGGTGAGGTAACAGCAGGAGACATTAAGACTACGGGCGAAATAGAAATATTAAACCCTGAACTCCATATCGCAACACTCGGCCTCAACGCAACGCTTTCTATGGAACTTACGTTTGCACATGGCCGCGGATATGTATCGGCGGAACGCAATAAGCAGGCTCAGGCTGCGATTGGCGTATTACCGATAGATTCGATATACACACCAGTAAACAAAGTAAACTACCATGTTGAAAACACACGTGTCGGCAACATGACGGATTACGACAAGCTTACGATTGAAGTGTGGACGAATAAGACAATATCTGCACGCGATGCTGTGTCTTACAGCGCAAAGATATTAAATGACCACCTCTCACTTTTCATCGACCTTTCGGAGAGCATCGGCAATACATCAATAGTTATTGAAAAGCCCGAGAATCAGCGTGATAAGGTCCTTGAAATGACGATTGAAGAGTTAGACCTTTCGGTACGCTCGTTCAACTGCCTTAAGAGAGCTGGTATAAATACGGTAGAAGACCTCATAAGCAAAACTCAGGATGATATGATGAAGGTACGTAACCTTGGTCATAAATCACTTGAAGAGGTCATAAATAAACTTGATACTATGGGACTTTCGCTTGCAAGTGAGGACAACTAATGTCCTGCTTGCGGCGTAAGCCACGATAAGAGGAGGTATTACAATGCCCGGAACACGTAAGCTCGGACGTACTACCGATGCGCGTATGGCAATGCTTCGCGCCATGGTTACGTATTTGCTTGAAAACGGTAAAATTGAAACAACGGTCATGCGTGCAAAGGAAGTTCGTCCTCTCGCTGAGAAGATGATTACCCTTGGCAAGACAAATACGCTTCACAATAAGCGTCAGGCACTTGCTTTTGTTACAAAGGAAGACGTTGTCAAAAAGCTTTTTGACGAAATCTCTCCCAAGTATGCAGACCGTAACGGCGGTTACTGCCGTATCACAAAGCTCGGACCCCGTCGCGGCGACTGCGCCGAGATGGCTGTAATTGAGCTTGTCTGATAAAACATAATTGCAAAAGGATTACCTCAGAGTTTCAAGCCTCTGAAGTAATCCTTTTTTGTTTTTTACTTGCCGATAATCTCGACTGTGAGACTGTCAGCGAACTTATAGAGGGAGTCAAAGTCTATATATGGATTATATATCGACTCCAAATCATCATGAACAGCTTTTGCTTCGCTTAATATTGCACATGCTTCACCAACCATGGATGCAGAAAGCTTTCTCAAAAAGGCAAGCTTTTGCTTGTTACATTTTATAAACTCGCCTGAAATCATGCTGTCAAGCCGTATCTTTTTCGTGTACGCAACTGCATCACTGTCTCCTTTTGGAGAGGTGAAAAAGGCGAGGTTTAACTCAGGAATTATCAAATGCTCTATCTTTTCGGGATGCAGTGCGCTCATGCAGACAAAACAGGGGAATCCTGAATCTTCAAGTGCATCAAGAATAGGAGCAAGGAAAAAGTGCGAAAGACCGAAGGAGTCCTCTATCAAAAATACTTTGTCAAGAATACCGCTGTAATCCTTCAAAAGATTGATGTATCCCTTAGGAGAAACAGCAGATATAAAACGATGTGATGTGTTTTTTCCGCTCCCGCTCTTTCCTCGTATTTCGCGGGAAATAACACCTTGAGCCTTTTTGCGTATGCGCTCGAGAGAAACACCGCCTATTATGAGGTCAAAAAGCTCATTTTCAACCTTTGCGGCAGCGGAAGTAAACCGATACGCTCTCGGAAAGTATGTGGAGTATTTATCCTTTACGGATATAATTTCTGTGCGTTTTTCAGCTATCTTGTCATAATCAGCAAAAACTCCGAGGTTTATATACCGTTCCACTGCAAGCGGGTATGACGGCTCAACAACGTGAGGTGATGTTCCGTCAACAATAGCCTTGCGGAGAGAAGGTATTACAACGGCGTCAAGTGAATCCGGATCGGACGAGCAATATATTTTTTGAGTATCAAGACCACTCTTTTCGGCAGATTCCAAAACCTTGCGCATCAGAGAAGACTTTCCGCTGCCGGGACCGCCCTTCAGTATGTAGACGGCGTCGGCATTTTTTAAATCGATTAGTTCATCATAAAACGAAAAGAAGCCTTTTTTTGAATTGGCCCCAAGAAAAAATGACAGTTGCATCAAAACCCCTCCAGATTGTTCTTTATTACAGAGTATGACGGAACGCTATGTTTTGGCACTGCAACGCAAGTACAATAAATGCTTGAAAAAATGTATTTTTTAGTATATAATTGTCGAAAAGGGGTAGAGAACATGAATTACATTGTTGTATATAATCCATGCGCGGCAAACGGAAAAAGCATCGATGTTGTGCGGGAACTGATGAAGAAAGAAGTATATAAAAACGCTCGCCTTGTGGATATTACAGAAATTGAAAGCTATGAGAAGTTCTTTGAGGAAATTTCTGCTAATGATATAATAATTCTTGCAGGCGGAGACGGAACACTCAATAGATTTGTCAATGACATTGACGGACTTGCCGTTGAGAATGACATATACTATTGTGCTGCAGGAAGCGGAAACGACTTTGCCCGCGATATAGCGAAAAAGGATGGGGAAGTGCCATGTATAAACAAGTATATAAAAGACTTGCCCGAAATCTGCGTAAACGGCAAAAAAAGCAAATTTATTAACGGTATAGGATACGGAATTGACGGCTATTGCTGTGAGGTTGCGGACTTAATGCGTGAGAAAGGTATAAGCGATATCAATTACGCCTCTATCGCGATAAAAGGGCTTTTCGGAAAGTACAGCCCCACGAATGCCACGGTAACGGTGGACGGGGTAAAGCATACATATAAAAAGGTTTGGCTTGCGCCGACAATGAACGGACGCTACTACGGCGGCGGAATTATGCCTACGCCCGACAGAGACAGATTAAACGATAAGGATACACTGTCTGTCATGATAGTTCATGACATTGGCAGACTCCATACGCTGATGATATTTCCGTCGCTATTTAAAGGTGAACATATCAAGCATAAAAAGACGATAGAAATACTTAGCGGAAAAGAAATAACTGTTGAGTTTGACAGAAAGACAGCGCTTCAGATAGACGGAGAAACTGTCAAAGATGTCTGCGAATATACGGCATTTGCCCATTCTAATGTACCCGCACAAATTAAATAAACCGAAAATCACTCCCCGAAGATAAAGTCGGGGAGTGATTTTTATAAGTTCGTTTTCTCGTATTTAATGCCCATCCTCAAAATTTTGCTCTTGAAATCATGATAGTTGAACGGTATAAGCGGATAGAGATAACAATGGCCCGAAACTGTCTTGTTACACAAAAGCATGAGGAGGATTATCACAATACCCCCGACGTATCCGTATATGCCGAAAATTCCTGTCAGAATAAGCAAAATCATGCGCATGAACTTTAAGGCATACGACAGCTCTAAACCCGGCTGCGCATAGTTGGCTATTGCGACAAGTGCGGTGTACAACATCGCCTGCGCAGAAAACCAGCCCGATTCCACCGCAAAATCTCCGACAATTATAGCGCCTATCATGGAAAGTGAGGTGGTAAGGACATTCGGGGTATTGAGCGATGCAAGCTTAAGTCCGTCTATGCCGATTTCGAGTATCAGAAGCTGAATGAATATTGGTACACTCTGCTGGGTTCCGTCAAGTATAAACCGAAACCGCTCCGAAACAAAATCGGGGTATCGAAGAAGAAGTACCCATGTCGGAGTCAGAAATACTGTCAGAAAGGTTATTATAAATCGTGAAAGCCGCAGATAAGTTCCTGTGATAGGAGGGAGATAATAATCATTCGCTTCCTCCATTATATCAAAGACAGTCGCCGGAATTATCATTGCCGACGGTGCGTTGTCAACAAGTATTACAATATCGCCCTCAAGAAGCTGTGCGGCTGCGGTATCCGGACGCTCTGAGTATTTGAACTTGGGAAAGGGATTAAAAAAAATTCTTGGTGCGAGAATTTCAGCAAGGCTTTCTTGGTTCATTGTTAGCGATTCAACCTCTGTGCTGTTTAGTCTGTCAGTAATCCTTTTCAGAACCTCTTTGTCCGCCTTGCCGTCAATGTAGCATATTGCGATGTCTGTTTGCGAGCGTGTGCCGATTTTTTTATATTTCATTGTTAGGGCAGGGTCGCGTATTCTTCGCCGTATCAAAGCCGTATTAAATATTAAAATCTCGACAAAGCCGTCATGTGAACCACGAAAAACCTTGTCGCGGTCGGGTTCCGATGTCTCTCTCTGCGGATACGTGCGAAGGTCAATTACTATACACCCGTCAATGCCGTCAATGCAGAGCATTATTCCGCCTGAGAGAATCTGAAAAACTGCCGTATCAGACTCGTTTTCAGAAGAAACTTCAATATACGGAATACAGTTTTCCATAAAGACTTTTGCATTTTCAAGAAGTTTTTCGTCTGTTATATCGAAAAAAAACTCTATGAGCTTTTCGGCAATGTCATCCTTTGCAAAACCGTCTACAAATAACAGAAATGCGCGCTTCCCGCATATACATATGTCGCGCTTCACAATATCAAAATTCTCTGATGCACGAAGCTGCTCGGATAAAATTCGAGAATTATAGTCTATATCACTTGTAAGCTTCAAAAAAACACTCCTAACTTGAGTAATCTTCCAATAAGGCGTGAAGCTCGCGCTCATTTTCGACTGATATGCCGCGCTCAAGCTCTTCTCTGTCGTAATTTCTCAAAGTGCTTGCATAGATGTCTGTAACCATTATCGGACGGGTGGTATCGGCATCACTGAATACGACGACAATTCCGTCCTCAATCTTCATAATATAATGCTGCTCGTCTTCCTTAGCCTCAGGCTGAACTACGGAGGATACAGGCGCGCTTGTGTTCGAAGTCTCTTTCTCATCGCGTGTCTTAACTATGCCGTTGACAAGAAGCCCCAGCATTATAAACAGCACACAGGCAGATATCGTAATTCTTTTTTTGCTGTCCATATAGTGAGAATCACTCCCGTTTCAATTCTTTCTCCTATTATTGCCCGCTTTTTCCTTAAAAATACAAGAAAGAGCGCCCGATAAAAATATCGGGCGCCAGTGAAGTGGGTTGTGGGGATAAAGATATGAATGGACAGCGGTTTGAGCCTACTGTCGCTCTTCGAATATATAATAACACACTTTCCAATATTTGTAAATAGTTTTTTGGAAAATTTTTGCTTGTAACCAACTTCCTAAAAATGAATATGATGTAGTGAAATAACTTTTAGGAGGTAACTACCTATGTTATGCGGAGATAATAACTACAATGATAACAGCTGCTGCAACTGGATAATCATCATTGCCGCTATAGTTGTCGTATGGCTTCTTTGCGGAAACAACATCTGCGGACGTTAGTGTTCGGCGGAAGGGACGGCGGTATTTACCGCCGTCTCTTTTGTTGTCATAGTATTTGTTGTATTGCGAAAGCGGTAAGGGCACCGGGGACTCCGAGTAAGGCTGAAACAGATGCGCTGACAGCGTTAAAATAAATCCCGATATTCATAATATTCATCAGAGCGAGAACCGCGATGCCGGATGCCGCACGCAGAATTGCGCGCAAGAGGGACTTTGGGGATGTAAATGCAATAAAAAGAATTATCAGAACAAACAGTCCTGCAAAAACATACACGGCGTCTGAAGAATTCAAGTAAACCACCTCCGACTATATGGAAATCTTGGTCGAGTTTTCACCTAAAAGCTTGGCTTTCCTGAGCAGAAACGAATATCTCGCTTCGCCCGATTTGATTTTGTACACGCATGCCTCAATTATTTCCGGGTCTTTTGCGTTTTCAAAACAATTCTTTGTTTGACGAAGTTCCGCGAGCGTGTCTTCAATCTCGCGCATGATTTTATCGCGGTCGCTCAAAGGCTTCTCGGCAGAGGATTTGTCTTCGTGAGAAAGAAGGAGAGACAAAGTGCGTACAATATTTGAAAAGCCTCCGCTCTTTTTTGATGTATTCTCCTTTGACGGACTCATTAATGCGTTATCCATATAACAACCTCCTAAATTTTAAAAATCCTTTGTGCTATATATATATTTCTATTTTGGACAAATATTACCGATTGCATACAAAAACTAAATCACTTGCGTTAAAGTTGACATTAAGCCCCAAGATATGGTAGAATATTACGTGTATTATATGCAATTTACTATTACTGATAATATATTTTCAGGTGCGCTTTAGCACTGCGGAGGGTTTGTTTTGAGCGGAAAAGTAAATAAAAAAGAATACGGAAACGAGAGCATTTCATCATTAAAGGGCGCAGACCGCGTGCGTAAACGCCCGTCGGTTATTTTTGGCTCCGACGGACTGGAGGCGTGCGAGCATTCCGCGTTTGAGATTATCTCAAATTCAATAGATGAGGCACGCGAGGGACACGGCAATACAATTATAATCACATTGTATGAGGACCATTCAATCGAGGTTGAGGATTTCGGACGCGGATGCCCCGTTGACTACAACAGCGCGGAAGAAAGATATAATTGGGAGCTTGTATTCTGTGAGCTGTATGCGGGCGGAAAGTATAAGAACAATGAAGATTCAATGTACGAATATTCGCTCGGACTTAACGGACTCGGAGCCTGCGCGACACAGTATGCTTCCGAGTATATGGATGTTACCGTGTGGCGCGACGAAAAGAAATATACGCTCCGCTTTGAAAAGGGAGAGAATATCGGGGGACTCCATTCCGAGCCGACCGACAGAAAAAAGACGGGTTCCCGTATACACTGGAAGCCCGACCTTGATGTTTTTACAGATATAAATATTCCCGAGGACTATTTTAAGGATATACTCAAACGCCAGGCGGTTATAAATGCAGGCGTTACGTTTAAATACCGCATACAGCGCGGGGGCAGCTTTGTAACAGAGGAGTATAAGTACGAACGCGGAATAGAAGATTATGTTGAAGAGCTTGCAGGAGATACGCCGCCGCTTACAACACCACGTTTTTGGGCGTGCGAACGCAAGGGACGCGACCGCGCGGACAAGCCTGAATATAAGGTGAAAATATCTGCTGCGTTCTGCTTCACCAATACCGCACCGCGGCTTGAATATTATCATAACTCATCGTGGCTCGAATACGGCGGAGCACCGGACAAAGCCGTAAGGAATGCGTTTGTGTATGCGATTGATTCATTTGCAAAACAAAACTCAAAATATCAAAAAAACGAAAATAAGATTACATTTGCGGACGTCTCGGACAGTCTCCTTTTCGTGTCAAACTGCTTCTCGACGATTGCTTCATACGAGAATCAGACCAAAAAGGCGGTTACGAATAAGTTTATTCAAGAGGCAATGACGGAATTTCTGCGCTCGCAGCTTGAAATCTATTTTATAGAAAACCGCGACGATGCAATGAGAATATGCGACCAGGTGCTTGTGAATAAGCGAAGCCGTGAGAGCGCCGAAAAAGAACGTCTGAATATAAAGAAAAAGCTCTCGGGAAACCTTGATATTACAAGCAGAATAGCAAAGTTTATCGATTGCCGGACAAAAGACCGCGATATGCGCGAGCTGTATATAGTGGAGGGCGACTCGGCTGCAGGTGCGTGCAAACAGGGAAGAAGCGCTGAATTTCAGGCAATTATGCCTGTGCGCGGAAAAATTCTGAATTGCTTAAAATCCGACCTCGGAAAAATATTCAACAGCGAAATAATAACAGACCTTATAAAGGTTCTCGGCTGTGGGGTTGAGGTTCAAAGCAAAAGAAATAAAGACCTTTCGTCGTTCGACTTAGCAGGACTTCGCTGGAAGAGGGTAATTATATGTACTGATGCCGATGTTGACGGTTACCAGATACGAACGCTGATACTGACGATGATTTACCGCCTGATGCCGACACTTATACGCTCGGGGTATGTGTATATCGCCGAATCGCCGTTGTATGAAATCACCTGCGGAAATGATACGTACTTTGCATATTCTGACAAGGAAAAAACAGATATACTTGCAAAAATCGGTGATAAAAAACACACGATACAACGCAGTAAAGGTCTCGGTGAAAACGAACCCGACATGATGTGGCAGACGACGATGAATCCCGAGACCCGCCGACTCATCAGAGTAGTACCGGATATGGCGGAAGCGGCGGTTGCCGAAATGTTTGACCTTCTGCTCGGAGATAACCTTGCAGACCGCAAGCAGTACATTGCCGAAAACGGATGGAAGTATCTTGACGACGCTGATTTGTCGTAGTAACGGGGGATAGACATGGCAAGAAAAAATAAGGAAGAGAAACGTGCCGTACACGGCCTCAGCGCGGAAGTGCTTGAACAGCAGATTACGGAAACGCTTGAAAAAAACTATATGCCGTACGCGATGTCGGTCATAATATCACGCGCAATTCCGGAAATAGACGGATTTAAGCCGTCCCACCGCAAATTGCTCTATACGATGTATAATATGGGACTTTTGACCGGCGCAAGGACAAAATCGGCAAATGTCGTCGGACAGACAATGAGGCTGAATCCGCACGGCGATGCCGCAATATACGAAACAATGGTGCGTCTTGCCCGCGGATATCAGGCGCTCAATTTCCCGTTTGTCGATTCAAAGGGTAACTTTGGCAAAGTCTATTCGCGTGATATGGCATATGCCGCATCGAGATATACCGAGGTAAAGCTCGCACCTATATGCAACGAGCTTTTCAGAGATATAAAGGACACAGTCGATTTTGTTCCGAATTATGATAACACAATGGAGGAACCGACGCTCCTGCCGACGGAGTTTCCTAATATCCTTGTTTCCGCAAATACGGGCATTGCAGTAGGTATGGCATCCAATATCTGCGGATTCAATATAACCGAGGTATGCCGAACGGCGATTGAACTGATAAGAAATCCCGAGCATGATATAATGTCAACACTCATCGCTCCCGATTTTCCGACAGGCGGGGAAATCATATATGACAGAACGGCAATAGAGAATATTTATAAAACAGGGCGCGGCTCGTTTAAAATACGCGCGCGCTGGCAGTATGACAAAAAGAATAACTTGATAGAAGTGTTTGAAATACCGTATACGACGACCATAGAGGCAATTATTGATAAGGTCAGTGAGCTGGTAAAAAGCGGAAAGCTCCGCGAGGTATCCGATATGCGAGATGAGTCCGATAAGGAAGGTCTCAAGCTTGCAATAGAATTAAAACGCGGAACAGACCCGGAAAAACTCATGCAAAAACTGTTTAAGCTCACCCCGCTCATGGATTCGTATTCGTGTAATTTTAATATACTCATAGGCGGAAACCCAATGGTGCTCGGCGTTCGCGAAATTTTGAATGAGTGGACGGCGTGGCGCGCGGAGTGTGTAAAGCGAAGAATCTTTGCAGAGCTGAACAAGAAAAAAGATAAACTTCATAAGCTTAAGGGACTAAAAAAAATACTCCTCGATATAGACCGCGCGATAGCAATCATCCGCGAAACGGAAGAGGAGAGTGAGGTCGTTCCGAACCTTATGATAGGCTTCGGAATTGACGAGATTCAGGCTGAATACGTTGCTGAGATAAAACTGCGGAATATAAATAAAGAGTATATTCTGAAGCGAGTTTCCGAAACGGACGAGCTCTCACGCGAGATAGAAGACCTTGAGGATATTCTTTCAAGCAAGGCAAGAATACGTAACCTTATAATTAAAGGACTTGAGGAAATAATCAGGAAGTACGACACTCCGAGAAAGACTCAAATTTTGTACAGTGATGAAGTTGAGGAATATAACGAAGAGGAAAATATCGAAGATTATCCTGTGCGTCTGTTTCTGTCGCGCGGAGGTTACTTTAAGAAGATTACACCCCAATCATTGCGCATGAACAGCGAACAGAAGTATAAGGAGGATGACGGACCGCTTAATGAGTTTGACGCAACAAACCGTGGGGAACTTATCTTTTTCACCAATATGCAGCGAGCATACAAAGCAAAGGTCAGCGACTTCTCGGATACAAAAGCAAGCGTTCTCGGTGATTATATTCCGGCGAAGCTCGGTATGGACGATGGCGAACAAGTTGTCTATATGTGTTCACCCGGTGATTATAAGGCAACACTTATGTTTGTGTTTGAAAACGGCAAGGCGGCGCGCGTTATGCTGTCGTCATATGAAACAAAGACAAACAGAAAGCGCCTGACAGGAGCGTATTCGGGAAAAAGCCCTCTCGTAGCGGTTTTCAAAATAACAGAGGATGATACGTTTGTTGTGTATTCTACGGAAAACCGCGCGCTTGTTTTCCACACTGCCATGCTGAACCCCAAAAGCTCGCGTGAAACTCAGGGCGTGGCGGTAATGACGATTAAGCCGAAATATAAAGTAAAGTACGTATGCAGATTGTCCGAATCAAACATTAAGGACGCATCAAGATACAAGGTCAGAAATATTCCGGCCTCCGGCGCACGGTTAACCGATGACGAACGCCTTGATGAACAAATATCACTTTTCGGTATATGAAAAAGAGGTGAGATATCTCACCTCTTTTTCTATATTTCCATTATAATCGGAAGAATCATAGGACTGCGCTTCGTTTTCTTATAAAGATAATCGGAAATTCTGCTTTTGAGCGTGTTCTTGATTGTCGCCCAATCGGTTCTCGGACCTGCGGAACATGAATTGATGACATCCGAAGCAAGCTGCCGTAATTCGTCCATCATGTCCTCGGCTTCTTTCACATATATGAATCCGCGCGAAACAATGTCCGGACCGGCTATCACCTGACCGGTTTCACTGCTGAGAGTAACAACCACCGTGATTATTCCGTCCTGGGCGAGATGCTTTCGGTCGCGCAATACAACAGTTCCGACATCCCCGACACCCGTTCCGTCAACAAGAATTTTCCCGGACGGTACGGTGGCGCCGAGCTTTGCGCCCTTCTCGGTAAACTCCACAACACGTCCGATATCGCACACAAATGTGTGCTTCGGCTTAACCCCCATTTTAATTGCAAGAGCCTGGTGCTCTTTGAGGTGCCTGTGTTCGCCGTGTATCGGAATAAAATATTTAGGCTTTGTGAGCGCAAGCATAAGCTTCAGCTCTTCTCTGCAAGCATGTCCCGAAACGTGAACGTCCGCAAGCTTTTCATAGATTACTTCAGCACCCTTCCGGTACAGCTCGTTAATTACGTTGCTTATGGCTTTCTCGTTTCCGGGAATCGGGCTTGCCGATATTATCACCCTGTCGTTTGGTTTTATTTCAATTTTCTTGTGAGCGGAAAAAGCTATGCGATAAAGCCCCGACATGGCTTCGCCCTGGCTTCCCGTGGTTATTATACACGTCTTGTTTTTTGGATGCTTGTTTATTGTGTTTAGGTCGACAAGCGTGTTGTTCGGTATATTGAGATAGCCAAGATTTTTTGCCACATCCATGATGTTCTCCATGCTTCGTCCGCTTATCGCAACTTTTCTGCCGTAGTGCGCCGCGGCATGGATTATCTGCTGGACACGATGCACGTTTGAAGCAAACGTCGTAACAATTATTCTTTGGTTGCAATCCTTAAACAGAGACTCAAACGTCTTTCCGACAGTCGATTCCGAAAGGGTATAACCGGGACGTTCAACATTTGTCGATTCGCCCATAAGCGCAAGCACACCCGATTTTCCAAGCTGTCCGAGACGCGCAATGTCCATCATCTCGCCCTGAATCGGGGTTATGTCAAGCTTGTAGTCGCCTGTGTGAACAACGGTTCCCAGCGGAGTCTTGATAGCAAGTGCAACTGAATCGGCTATGGAATGATTTACGTGAATCATCTCGACATCAAAAGAACCTATTTTCAGCTTGGTTCCGGGGGACGCTATCTTGATTTTTGTTTTTGAGAGGAGATTATGCTCCTCGAGCTTCTTTTTAATTATTCCGGCTGTGAGCTTCGTCGCGTAGATTGGGACATTGATTTCCTTCAAGACGTACGGAAGCGCGCCGATGTGATCCTCATGCCCGTGTGTTATAATAATTGCACGGACACGGTTTTTGTGTTTTTTAAGATACGCAATATCCGGGATAACCAAATCAATTCCGAGCATATCGTCATCCGGAAATGCAAGACCGCAGTCAACGACGATAATCTCGCCGGCATACTCGTAAACGTACATGTTTTTTCCGATTTCATTCAGCCCGCCGAGGGCAAAGACCTTTAATTTTTGTGCCATTAAATCACTTCTCCGTAAATTTTTCGTTTGATAGTTAACTTTACTCCTTAAACCGTATCGGTTTAAGACGAAATTGCTAATATGTAGGAGAGAAATTCTGCACAAAAACAACGCCCCAAATCCCACATAAACGCAAAATGCGTGTGGGCGGGGAGGGCTTAAGGTGCGCAATGCAAAACAAGTCCGCAGACACGGCAAGGACCGCCAATCAGCACACCGAACTATGCCGATGAAAGGAACGGCCGTTTGCTGCGGATGCTTTAAAGTATGACCGCGCAGAATCTCTCTTCAGTTTGATATATAGTAATTCCGAAAATAAAGACAAATTAAAAGATATTTGTATTATAGCACATTTTGACTTTTTTGTCTATTACTAATTTTGCAGACTGCTGTCGAAAGTGAGTGCCTTTTCAACAAAAAGATTGCAAAGCTCGGAAGCTATCTCCTCACTGACACCCTCGCCGGTTATGCGGAGCGAGCTCTTGGAACGGGAAGGGGATATGCTCACCCAACCTCCGTCTGCGCATACTCTGAGACACCCGGCCTGCTCTTTGTGAAGCCCGTCCCGTGATTTTGCAATCGCGTCCAAAATCGCCTTCCTGTCTTTATTTAAATTAACCTCTCTCGAAATAAGTGTAAAGCTTGGTATATTTACGGAAATTTCCGATAAGGTCTTTTTCCTGTTTTTCAGATAAGAACAGATAAACAATACGGCGGATATTGCATCATGAAACGAATTATGGGTAATAAACGTATCGCGGGCTCCGTCATCGCGTCCGATGCGGAGGACACGACCGCCGAAGTCATCCGCGATTTGTTCCGAAATTGCCGGAGCGGACGGGAATACGGCAAGTTCACGGCTTCCCGATAAGAAGTGCAAAAATGCAAGAATTGCCTGAGCATGGCCTGCATCATACCATTCCGATTTTTCGTCGCGGAATTGGAGACTCATGCCGTCCTCTGAAACCGAGAATACGGGGACTCTTTCCGCACTTGATACCAAAACGGCTCCGGAGCGACGCAGGCATGAACGGAGAATTTCCGATGATTTGCTCTTTCCCTCTACCGAAAGACGCATACCGCCCAGATTATATCTGCCCGACAGTTCCTCGGCATACATATCCGGCACTCCGGCAATGCCTTTCGGTGCGTGTATGTCTGAAATCGGGGCGCGCTCGTGCGCTGACGAAGATAATTGTATCTTTTTGCAAAGTATCCGAGGAAGGGGAAGACCAAACTTATCAGTCATTCTTATTTTTAGCCCGCCGTTGTCATATTCTATAAAAACGGCAAGATTAAAAATATAGGCACGTGAAATATAACACATGACAGAATAGATTTCTGCATCTGCCTCGGTTATCTGAGCACCGCACGACGCGGCCCCCGCTATAAAAGAGTTGGCAAGAAGACGGCAGACGGCACAATTTGAATATGCAACGAGTATTCGATGTTCGACCGATGCCGAGGCAAATCCGAGACGCATTATGAATTCGGGAGTTATTTCGTTCATTGCTCCGTCGATAATGCCTGATTCCTCAAAGGAAAAGTAAGTATCTCCGACAGTATTTATCATAAACACCTCCAAATTTGGGTTTAGTAAATTATTCCCGCTGAAAACAGTCTATATACAAATTACACAAAATTACAACGTCGAAGAAAATGATTTTCTTTCGTAAGATAAATTGAAAATTGTCAAAGACTGTGATATCATGTAAAAGCGAGTGTTTGCTCTGCGTTTTATGATGCGGATTGATTATACAGAAGGATGTTAAGAATGTAGGAGGTAAGAATTTTGAATACGGAGATGTTTTTTTCGGTTTTCGGACTTCTCGGCGGAATAGCAATGTTTCTTTACGGAATGAAGGTGCTCGGTCAGGGGCTTGAGAGTCTCTCGGGAAGCAAACTTGAGAGTATACTCGAACGCCTTTCAAACAAAACAATTAAGGGCGTTTTGCTTGGGGCTCTTGTAACGGCGGTAATCCAGTCGTCTGCGGCTACAACCGTAATGGTCGTCGGATTTGTAAATTCCGGTATCATGACGATTACACAGTCAATAGGCATAATAATGGGCGCAAATATAGGCACCACCGCAACGGCTTGGATACTGAGCCTTACGGGAATACAGGGCGAAAGCTTCTGGGTGCAGATGCTTAAGCCTGCCAACTTTTCTCCCGTCCTCGCGTTTATCGGAATTGCAATGATAATGCTTTCCAAAAACCGCAGACACCGTGATATAGGAACAATTCTTGTCGGATTCGGAATCCTTATGTTCGGCATGGACACGATGATTGTGAAGATGCAGCCAATCACGAGTCTTCCGGGATTCCAAAATTTCCTTTTGATGTTCACAAACCCGTTCCTCGGTATTTTGGCGGGATTCTGCCTCACAACACTCCTTCAAAGCTCTTCCGCTTCAGTGGGAATCATGCAGGCAATGGCTGTTGCCGGCAATGTAACCTACGGATTTGCGATACCGATGATTTTCGGTCAGAATATCGGCTCGTGCACAACGACGCTTATTTCGTGTATCGGTGCTAAAAAGAACGCAAAACGCACGGCTTTGATTCATCTGTATTTCAATATAATCGGTGTTATTTTCTTCTTCCTGTTGTATTACGGACTTGATTTAATTTTCGATTTTTCGTTTAAGTCCATGTCAATGAACGTCGTGAGCATAGCGGTAGTACACACAGCCTTCAATCTCGGTTCAACGCTCCTGCTGCTTCCGTTTTCAAAACAGCTTGGACGCCTTGCAACAATATCCATACGCGATGATGAAGACGATGACAGTATCGACTTTCTTGACGAACGTCTTCTCAATACGCCAAGCTTTGCGGTTGAGCGGTGCAAGGGAATAACTGCCGATATGGCAAGGCTCGCCCAAGAAACATTTTTGGAGGCATCCGAGCTTCTTTGGAACTACTCCAATGACCTTGCCGATAAAATAGAGAGAAATGAGTCGAAAATCGACATCTATGAGGATAAACTCGGTACATACCTTGTCAAGCTTTCGAGTCTTAATGTTTCAGAACAGGACGGACGCGAAATATCCCGCCTGCTGTATACGATAGGCGACTTTGAGAGAATAGGCGACCATGCCGTGAACGTACTGAAGGTCGCAAGGGAAATTAACGAGAAATCAATTTCGTTCTCGGAAAAGGCAAAAGACGAAATTAAAACGCTTATTAACGCGGTATGTGAAATACTTGATATGTCAATAAGAGCTTTTGAGAACAATGATGAAGGCCTTGCAGGTCATGTCGAGCCGTTTGAGCAGGTAATAGACGGACTCAGCAGTGAGATAAAGGCGCGCCATGTAAAACGGCTTCAAAAGGGCGAGTGCACAATCGAACTCGGATTTGTGCTCTCCGATTTGCTCAATAACTGCGAAAGAGTATCAGACCATTGCTCCAATATAGCGGTTTGCGTGATACAGATTAAGAAAACACAGATGGGAACACACGGTTATCTCAATGAAATAAAAACGGCTATGGGTCCCGAGTTTATGCACGATTTTACAAAATATTCCGAAAAGTATATGCTCAGTGAATAAAAGAAAACCGCATCCCGAAAAAAGGATGCGGTTTTAATTATCCGGCTATCGGACGCGGAGGGGCTTCCCTGAGATTGTAAATAGTTATAAATTTGAGTGAATATAAATCGCACACTATATATCTGTTCAGACTTTGTTGATACAGAGTAATGTAGTTAGTCCCAACCTGATATAAGATTCCGTCTCTTGTTTCAATGTTCTGCGTTCCGATTAGGAAATCACAGACAACATAGAATCCGATGCTCGATTGAAGCATTTCGCCGAGCATCTGTATAGCGTCCTCACTTACCGGGATAGTTGTTTGAGGTTGGTCAAAAAAACCTCTGTCCATAAAAACACGCTCCTTTAAGTTTCTGAATATGCCTCTGTCGGGTCGTAGAAGCAATGCTCGCCAATCCTGACAGCAAATATGCCGACTTGGCTCGGAAAATACTCCCGACATTCGGTGGAATAAGGATTAAAAAACCAAAGTGCTTCACCGAGAGGGGAGAGCCTGTTTCCCGCAATGGCCCAGTTGGCAATATCGTAGTGTATTTGTTCCGGACGCATATTGTATATGTTTTGGGGATTATATCTGTTGTTGTAGTAGTCCGTTGCGCACGCAAACTGTCCGGGTTGAAAAATAATGTTTCGTATGTTCTGTTCTCCGACTCTCGCATATTCGCCGTCAGGCGCATATACACGGTTCATGATAACGCTTGCAACGGCACGCATACCGTTATCGCCCTCGCCTCCTGCTTCGCATTGAATGAGCCGGGCAAGAAGTTCTCTGTCAGAAAAGGCCATATCCATCGCTCCTTTACAAAACATATTATGCGGAAAAAACAAAAACGAGATAGATGGCAAGTACAAAAATACGCCTTAGCCATAATCGGCTAAGGCGTATAATTTAGTAATATATCTTATTTTGCAAGAATCTTCTTAAGGCGTGCAAAGCGGGGGAGGCCGTTTTCCTTCGGAAGCTCTGTTTCGCCGTAGATAAGCGGGAGAGCATAATCAATAAATGCCTGATTTAAGCCGTTGCCTTCCTCGTTAATCCATTCACGCGGAACTTTCTTCTCCGTATTTGCAACGATGTCAAGCGGGAAGAGTTTGATTTCGCATTTGTATCCGCCGTCGCGAGTGCACTCAAAGCCGACCATCTTGTCCGTAATACCGTTGACGGCATTCTCAACTGCGGCCTTTCCGGCGGCATAAGATTCATCATAGTCGGTTTTTGAAGCGCAGTGAGCGGCACATCTCTGAAGCAGAGAGAATTCGATTCCGCGAACCTTTGCTCCTGTTTTCTCTTTAACGATATTTGCAAGCGTTGATGCAAGTCCGCCCATTTGAGCATGGCCGAAGGCATCCTTTGTGGCGGCAAGACTGCTGCCATACTCGGAAATGTACTTCCCGTCAGAGTCCTTAATTCCCTCGGAGACCGCAACAATAACCTTGCCGTTTTCCTTGTAGATGCGCTGTACATCAGCGAGGAACTTGTCCATGTCAAAATCAACTTCCGGAAGATATACGAGGTCAGGTCCGCAGCCCTTTATTGAAGCGAGAGCAGCAGAGGCGGCAAGCCAGCCTGCGTTACGTCCCATAATCTCAAGAACGGTTATCATTCCCGTGTCATATACTCGGGCGTCGTGGTATACTTCCATGCAGGATGTCGCGATGTACTTTGCGGCGCTTCCGTATCCGGGGCAGTGGTCAGTGCCGAAAAGGTCGTTGTCAATAGTCTTCGGAATACCCATTATACGGCACTCGTATCCGACCTTCTGCATATATTTTGAGATTTTATTGCAAGTATCCATCGAGTCATTTCCGCCGTTATAGAAGAAATAGCGGACATTGTACTTCTTGAATATCTCAAGAATTCTCTTGTAATCGGTATCGTCAACATCCGGGTCTGCAATTTTATAACGGCAGGAACCGAGGGCAGATGACGGCGTGAAGCGGAGAAGCTCAAGCTCCTTCTCATCCTCAAGATTAATGTCGTAGAGCTTGTCGTCAAGAACTCCCTTTATTCCGTTTGCCGCTCCGAGAACACGCGTTATGCAGTCGGAATGAAGCGCAGTCTGCATTGCACCGAGCGCACTTGCGTTAATAACGCTCGTAGGACCGCCTGACTGACCGATAATACACGCACCTTTAAGCTGTTCCATTGTATAACTACCTCCAAACTTTATTTACCAACTAAGAATATACCATGAAATTATCTAAAAAGCAAATATAAATTTCAAATTAGTATTGAGTATTTAATACAATGTGTGGTAAAATATAACATAAATACAGCACATCGGAGGTAGCTTAATATAATGGACGGTTTAAACCAGACAAACTTCATATACGAAGCAATTAACGAAGATATTGCCGAAAAAGGCATTGAAAAAATCCATACACGCTTTCCGCCCGAGCCGAACGGATATCTCCATATCGGGAGCGCAAAGGCAATTTGGATAAGTGCGGGAGTCGCAAAAAAGTATAACGGACTTTTCAATCTCCGCTATGACGATACAAACCCCGTGAGGGAGGATGACGAATACGTAAAATCAATCGAAGAAGATTTGCGCTGGCTCGGAGCAGAACCGAACGGCGGTATTTTCTACGGCTCCGACTATTTCGATAAATGCTTCGATTTTGCGGTTGAGCTTATAAAAAAGGGGAAGGCATACGTCTGCGACCTCTCGGCCAATGAAATGCGCGAGTATCGCGGGACCCTGACGGAACCGGGAAAAGACAGTCCTTATCGAAACAGGAGCGTAGAGGAAAATCTCGACCTGTTTATAAGAATGAAAAACGGTGAGTTTGCCGACGGTACACATACTCTCCGTGCAAAAATCGATATGGCGTCCCCGAATATGAATATGCGCGACCCCGCTATATACCGCATACTCCACACCGAACATCACCGACAGGGCAATAAGTGGTGCATATATCCGCTTTACGATTTTGCACATCCGATACAGGATGCACTCGAGGGTATAACACACTCTCTCTGTTCTATCGAGTTTGAAAATCACCGTCCGCTTTACGACTGGGTTGTGAGGGAAATCGGATTTGACAATCCTCCGCGCCAGATAGAGTTCGCGAGACTTAACATAACAAATACCGTTATGTCGAAAAGATATCTGCGACAGCTTGTGGAAGAAAAATTCGTCGACGGATGGGATGACCCGCGTATGCCAACGCTTTCAGGTCTCCGCCGCCGCGGATATACACCCGAAGCAATTAGAAACTTTTGTGAGCGAATCGGTGTTTCCAAAACATACAGTACAGTTGAGTATTCATTTCTCGAACAGTGCATAAGAGAAGATTTGAACGAGCGTGCCGTGAGAATGATGGTTGTTCTGCGTCCGATAAAGCTTATTATCGACAACTATTCGGAAGGTAAAGTTGAAACGTTTGAAGCACAGAACAATCCGTCGGATGAAAGCGCCGGAACACACAAGGTGGAGTTTTCACGCGAGTTGTATATAGAGCGCGACGACTTTATGGCAGAACCGATAAAAGGATACTTCCGCATGTTCCCGGGAAATGAAGTAAGACTCAAGTATGCTTATTATGTAACGTGTAAAAGCTTTGAGACGGATGAAAACGGTAACGTAACCGTAATCCATGCTGATTATGATCCGGAGAGCTACGGCGGCGGGACACCCGACGGAAGAAAAGTAAAAGGAACGATTCATTGGGTATCTGCGCACAACGCACAGAACGCCGAGGTTCGCATCTATGACAACCTCTTTACCGCACAGAATCCGAATGAGTTTTCCGAGGGCGGTGCGTTTACAGATAATCTTAATCCAAACTCACTTGAAATTCTTAAGGACGCAAAGTGCGAAGCGTCAATAAATGATAATATAGGGGACGGACATTATCAGTTCCTGCGCAACGGATATTTTAATAAGGACTTAAAGCTTTCGACCGAAGATATGCCCGTGTTTAACAGAACCGTTTCGCTTAAGGATTCTTGGTCGAAAAAGAAATAGGAGAGATATAAATGGATATGACTTTCTTTGAAGAGGGCGAAAAGAAAATTCCTAAGGGCAGAGTCAGAACAAGATTTGCCCCGAGCCCCACGGGATATATGCACATCGGTAATCTGCGCACCGCGCTCTATACCTACATGATTGCAAAGCATAACGGCGGCGACTTCATTCTTCGCATCGAGGATACCGACCGCGGGAGACTTGTCGGGGGCGCGACCGACTTGATTTACCGAACGCTCCGCGAAACAGGGCTTAAATACGATGAAGGCCCGGATATCGGCGGTCCCGTCGGTCCGTATATACAGAGTGAGAGAATGGGAATGTATAAGCTGTATGCAGAGCTCCTTATAGAACACGGAGCCGCATATCGTTGTTTCTGCGAAAAATCAGAGCACGAAGAACCGAAAGAGGGAGAAGCTCCGAAAAAGTACGACGGACGCTGCTCGCGCCTCTCCGAGGAAGAAGTTGCTCAGAAGCTCCGCGAAGGCGCACCGTATGTAATCCGTCAGAAGATGCCGAGAAGCGGAGAGACTTCGTTCTATGATGTCGTTTACGGCGAAATAACCGTTCCGAACGAGGATTTGGATGACCAGATTCTAATTAAGTCCGACGGATATCCTACGTATAACTTCGCAAATGTAATTGACGACCACCTGATGGGCATAACTCATGTTGTGCGCGGTTCGGAGTACCTTTCCAGCGCACCGAAATACAACCTCCTGTATGAGGCTTTCGGATGGGAAATTCCGACATATGTCCACTGTGCGCCCGTCATGAAAAATGCTACGCAGAAACTCTCCAAGAGACACGGGGACCCGTCCTATGAGGACTTGATAGCAGAGGGATATCTTAAGGACGCGGTTGTAAACTATGTAACGCTTCTCGGCTGGAGTCCGAAGGGCGAGCGCGAAATATTTTCTCTCCCCGAGCTTGTTGAGGCATTTGATATTGAGGGAATTTCAAAATCGCCGGCAATTTTCGATGTCCCGAAGCTCAACTACATTAACAGCGAGTATATACGTGCAATGAGTGAAAAGGATTTTGCCGAGATTGCACGTCCGTATATAAGGCAGACCGTCAAGAATGAAAATATAGACCCCGACCTTATTGCACCGCTTTTGCATATGCGCTGTGAGAAACTGTCGGAAATTCCGGAGAAGGTCGATTTCTTTGACGCAGTTCCCGAATACAGCACGGAGATGTACCGGCATAAGAAGATGAAAACGGACGAAAAAAGCTCGCTCGAAACGCTTCTGAAAATTCGGCCCGTAATTGCGGGTGTTTCCGATTGGACTCAGGAAAACATACACGAGGCCCTGTTCGGATACATAGCCGAAAAGGAGCTCAAAAACGGATTTGTTCTTTGGCCACTCAGAACCGCACTCTCGGGAAAACAGACAACCCCGGGAGGAGGAGTGGAGTTATGCCACATTCTCGGAAAAGAGGAAAGCCTTAAAAGGATTGATTCGGCAATAGAAAAACTGAAAAGCATATAAGAAAATCCGTGAGTATCTCAATACTCACGGATTTTTTAAGAACATTATTTTTTTGCAAAAATGAGCGAAGTGAAATATGATGCAGAAAGAAGAATGACGATTGTTGCGCCCGTGGCAGTGTTGAGATAAAACGAGAGAAGAAGCCCCGCTATTCCGCATATGAGCGAAAGAATCAGCGATGCAAAGGTGTATGCACGCAAATTCTGTGTAACATTACGCGCGGTTGCCGCCGGGAGGGTAAGAAGCGATGTTATAATCAGTATTCCAACCCACGATATTGAAACGGTAACTACAAGCGCAAGGAGTGATGAAAACAGTATTTCGACAAGCCTTACGTTTAGACCGAGACTTCTTGCAAGTGTAGAGTTTATGCTCACAGTGCAGAATTTGTTAAACAGGAGAATCCAAACCGAAAGCACGATGAGAAAGACAATCGATGCAAGGTAAATGTCGGAAACCGTTATGCTCAAAAAGTCGCCGACGATGTAAGAAGTGTACTTGGCAAAGCTGCCGCCGCGTGAGAGAAGAACAATTCCGAGCGCGGAAGCCGTTGAGGAAAAAACGCTTATTGTAGTGTCGGTAGACGCTCTGTTTCTGCTCTTTGCCATTACGAGAAGTATAGCAAACAGGATTCCGAGTATAACCATTGCAATTTTCGGGTCGGCAAAACCGAGCATTGCGCCTATCGCGATTCCCGTAAGCGCCGAGTGCCCTAAAGTATCGGCAAAAAACGCCATACGGTTGTTTACAACGAGAGTAGAGAGAAGTCCGAGTATCGGGGCAATAAGTATAATCGCGATGAGCGAATTTTTCATGAAATCGTACTCTATCCATGAAAAGGGGAGAACGGTCTCGAGTAAATTATATACCGTTTGCATTATATTGAACCCCCGTTTCCGAAAATATTGCGGTATTCATTTGATGTCATAACCTCGGCGGGTTTTCCGGATGCGAGAACGGTCTTGTTCAAAAGAATAAACCTGTCAGCATACTTTGCGATGTTTGCATGGTCATGAGAAATGATTATTATGGTAAGGTCGTAGTTTTTTCGTATTCGGTCAATTATTGAATAAAAAATTTCAAGACCCTTCTTGTCAACTCCGGATACGGGTTCGTCAAATAGAAGAATATCCGGATTTGAGCGAAGTGCAAGGGCGAGAAGAACGCGTTGCAGCTCACCGCCCGAGAGTGCACCGAGCCGTCTGTCGAGCAAATGGCGCGATTCAACCCTTTCAAGAAACGAAGAAGCCTCACTTTGGGTATGCCTTGACGCGCCGAGCCATGCAGGGCGCAGCGACGACGAGACGGCGAAAAGGTCGGACACGCTTATAGGAGAGTTTCGGTCGGTTTCGAGATACTGTGGTATATATCCGATTTTCGGGCGTGTCGTCTGACGGTTTTCAAAATCAGTGAATCTGATTGTGCCGGAGTGCGGTATTTCGCCTATGACGGCTTTAAACAGTGTTGATTTGCCGGCTCCGTTGGGACCGATAATTGCAGTGAGTTCTCCGCAATGTATGTGCATATTCACCTTGTCAAGGACCGTGTTGTTCCCGAACTTCACTGACAGATTCGATATCTTCGTACAGCACATACCGCACGAGTTACCGCTCTTTCCGTTATCTGTGTGCATAATATGATACACCTCGTTGTTTTTATAAATATTATTCTATCAAAAATTGACGTAAAAAACAATATGTGATAGAATAAACTAAATATGTTATGGAGTTGTATTTGCGTTGAGAATGAGAAAAAAACCGAACCTTGAAGCCAGACTGGAAAGATGCTCGCAAGTTATGCCGAAAGATGCGGAAAACTTGCGGGGAAGCTGGCGTGAACGCTTCGGATATGATAAGATTTGCGTCGAAATAGGATGCGGAAAAGGCAGGTTTATAACCGAAACCGCAAAAGGATTTGCCGATACACTGTTTATCGGCATCGAGAGAGAGCAGGGCGCGCTCGTTATGGCCGCGGAAAAGACGGTGGAACAAAAAATTCCGAACGTGCTGTTTTTGGATATGGACGCGCAGAATATCGGTGATGTGTTCTCCGAGGGCGAAATAAACGGGATTTATCTGAATTTCAGCGACCCATGGCCAAAAAAGAAGCAGGCAAAGCGCAGGCTTACGCACGGGGATTTTCTGAAACTGTACGATGACATACTCGCGGATGACGGATTTCTGTTCTTCAAAACCGACAATGAGAAACTTTTTGAGTTCTCGCTGAATTCGATGTCGGAATACGGACTCCGCCTGAGGAATATTACATTCGACCTTGCAGGTTCGGGCATTGATAATGTTATGACCGAATATGAGGAACGCTTTACCGAACTCGGTCAGAATATTTTCAGGGTGGAAGCATATAAAAGTCAGGGGGCGCGGAGTCATGAAACAGAATCTCTTGAAAAGACTTGAAGAAGATAAGAAAAAATATTCAAAAACCCAGAGACTGATTGCTGAATATATATCAGATAATTATGATAAAGCCGCATTTATGACAGCAGGACGGCTCGCCAAAGAAGCTCGTGCAAGCGAATCTACCGTTGTACGCTTTGCCGCAGAGCTCGGGTATAACGGCTATCAGGAAATGCAGCAGGACTTGCAGGAGCTTTTAAAGAATAAGTTCACGGCGATTCAGCGAATAGAGCTCGCAAGCGACAGGATGAGCGGGGACATCGTTGAAAGCGTGCTCCGTTCCGATGTAAACAATATTCTTGAGACGCTTGACAATATTGACAGAGCCGAGTTCGAAAAGGCGGTTGAGTGTATTCTAAACTCCGAAAAGATTTATATAACAGGCGTTCGCGCGGCAGCTCCGCTTGCGCAGTTTCTCGGATTCTATCTCAATATTATGTTCCCGAATGTTCACATAATAAGTACAATCAGTGTAAGCGAGGTCTTTGAACAGCTCTTGCGCCTGTCCGATAAAGACGTTCTTATAGGAATAAGCTTTCCTCGCTATTCACGGAGGACTACGAGCGCCATGCAGTTCGCGCATGACAGGAAGGCGAATGTCATTGCAATAACCGATTCCGATAATTCGCCGCTCTGCAAATTTGCCGATTACAGAATTACGGCAAAAAGCGGAATGGTGTCGTTTGCGGACTCAATAGTGGCACCGCTTTCGTGCATAAATGCACTTATTGCGGCGCTTAGCATGAGAATGAAAAACGACGTCGCAAATTCACTCTCCACACTTGAAGAAATATGGGATGATTACGGAGTCTATGAAAAGCTTGACAATGAATAGCAATAACAGAATTGTTGTTGTGGGAGCGGGCGCGGCAGGCTTAATGTCGGCTGTCGCAGCAACAGAAAACGGCGCAGACGTAATAGTAGTCGAAAAGAATAAAAACGCGGGAAGAAAGCTGAATATTACAGGCAAGGGAAGATGCAATGTTACCAATAATTGCGGAATGGACGCGCTGATTGAAAATATTCCGCAAAACCCACGATTTATGTACAGCGCGTTTTCCGAATTTTCGCCTCAGGATATGATGCAGTGCCTTGAAAAACTCGGCGTTCCGCTGAAAACCGAGCGCGGAAACCGTGTTTTTCCTGTTTCCGACAGGGCGCAGGATGTAACCAATGCGTTGCTTGCCTGCATAAAATCACGCGGGGCAAGAATCATCAACGATACGGTGACAGATATCATTGCGGAGGACGGGAAAGTTGCTTCTGTAATGTGTGAACGAATAGGAAAGATTGAGTGCGCATCGGTTATAGTAGCAACGGGCGGCGTTTCTTATCCGGCGACAGGCTCGACAGGGGACGGGTATCGATTTGCCGAAAAACTTGGGCATACGGTGAAAGCTCCGCAGGCGTCTCTTGTTCCGCTGGTGTCTGAACCCGAACTGTGCAGAAAGGCTCAGGGGCTTACGCTTAAAAATGTAACGCTCACTGCATATGATGAGAAGGGACGAAAGATTTTTTCGGAGCTCGGAGAAATGATGTTTACGCATTTCGGAATCACAGGCCCGCTCGTTCTTTCGGCGAGTGCTCATATGCGCGATTTTGACAAGCATAAATACAGTATTTCGCTTGATTTGAAACCTGCGCTTGATGAGCAAAAGCTCGAAAAGAGAATCCTGCGCGACATTGAGGAAAAGAAGAATAAGAATATGTCCAATCTATTGCGGGGGCTTCTCCCGGAAAGCATAATTCCGATAGTCCTTGAAAAAGCCAATATTGATATGGATGTCAAGGCAAACGAGCTTACACGCGAAAAACGGCACAGCTTGCGCGATACTCTTAAAAATTTATGCTTCAGTGTCGCGAAAAAGCGGCCGGTCGAAGAAGCAATAATAACGTCGGGCGGAATAAGCACGCGCGAGATAAATCCGAAAACAATGGAATCAAAGCTCATTTCGGGATTGTTTTTCGCAGGTGAAGTAATAGATGTAGACGGTTATACCGGCGGTTTTAATCTTCAAATTGCATGGTCAAGCGCATATTGCGCGGGAAAGAATGCCGGAATCGGGGGTAATTATGAAAAAAATCAGCATAGCCATTGACGGACCGAGCGGTGCGGGAAAAAGCACTATCGCCAAGATAATAGCGAAGGATTTTGGTTTTACATATGTCGATACGGGTGCCATATACCGTGCCGTGGGACTTTATATTTTTCGTTCGGGGCTTAATCCGAAATCAGCAAGCGATGTCTCGGAAGTGTTGCCCGAGATAAAAATAGAAATACTCCATAATAACGGAGTGCAGAGAATTTTTCTCAACGGAGAGGATGTTTCCGAGGAAATAAGGAAACACCATATTTCACAGTATGCGTCAGATGTTTCGGCGATTCCCGAGGTGCGGGAGTTTTTGCTTGAAATGCAGAGAATGTTTGCCGAAAACGGTAACGTCATCATGGACGGCCGCGACATAGGAACGGTCGTTCTCCCGAATGCGCGTGTAAAAATATTCCTGACAGCTTCAAATGAGGACAGAGCAAGACGCCGCTATGAAGAGCTTGTTTCAAAGGGACAGGACGTGTCGTTTGAAAAAGTTCTCGCAGATATGAAAATTCGGGACGAGCAGGATTCAAACAGGAAAACCGCTCCGCTCTTTGCTGCACCCGATGCGATTAAGGTCGACACTACGGGTAATACACTCGATGAAAGCGTGCGCGTTATAAAGAATATCATAACTGTGAGGTTGAGTTTCGATGATTGCATATAGAATAGCGCTCGCTCTGATAGGTCCGATTTTGCGTCTGATTTACAGGGTTAAAATTATAGGGAGAGAGAATATTCCCGAAGGTCCCGTGGTTGTATGCGCCAATCATACTTCGTTGTCGGACCCGTTTTTCATATGTATTGCATTCGGAAAACGTCCCATGCGGTTTATGGTAAAGAAAGAGCTGATAACCGTTCCGATTATAGGCGCGTTCCTTCGCGGGATTAAGGCGATACCCGTTAATCGCGGTTCTGTCGATATGTCTACAATGCGTTCTGCAATAGACGCGCTTTCCGACGGTGAAAAGGTCATGATTTTTCCTGAGGGAACACGCGTCCACGGTGAAGCCGATGCGGCCGCCGCAAAAACAGGCGCCGCTATGATTGCCTGCCGTGCTAAGGTTGATATGCTTCCCGTGTATGTAAGCGGAGATAAGCATCTGTTTAAGCCTGTAAAGGTAGTTATCGGCAAACCGCAGAGTACTGACAGCTCCGAAAAGGGCTCTGCAAAGTATAAATCTATTGTGGAGAATGTGTTCGGCGAGATAATTCGTCTCGGCGGGGAGAATTAGTATGGCGATGATAAGAGTTGCGGAGACTGCTGGATTCTGCTTTGGGGTGCGCAGAGCCGTTGATATCGCAGAAAAGCTCGGGGTTGAGGGAAAGCGTGCATGCACAATAGGTCCGATAATTCATAACGCCCATGTTGTTTCTCACCTCGAATCACTGGGTGTTCCGAGCGTAAAATCTGTCGATGATATTCCGTCGGATACACTTGCCGTAATACGCTCCCACGGGGTTCCGCTCAAAGTTTATGATAATTTAAAACAGCGCGGAATAGACTACGCTGACGCAACCTGTCCGTATGTAATGCGGATACATAAAATAGTTCGGGAAGCATATTCCCGCGGATGTGACGTTGTGATAATCGGAAAAAAAGAGCATCCGGAAGTTCTCGGAACCGCGGGACAATGCGGAAATGCGGAAATTATCGGTTCTGAAGCCGAGGCTGAAGAATTTGTGAAAAGACGTGAAAATACAGCGGCGAAGCCACTTTGCGTTGTTGCCCAAACAACGATAGGTCGAAAAATTTGGGAAACTTGTGTTAAAATTCTAAAAAAGGTGTGTACAAACTGCGAAATATTTGATACAATATGCTTTGCAACCGATAAACGTCAATCGGAGGCCGCAGCCTTGGCAGCCGAATCTGACTTGATGGTTGTCATCGGGGACAGGACAAGCTCAAACACACAGGAGCTTGTATCGATTTGCAAATCCGTCTGTCCGAGAGTCATATGTCCCGAGAGTGCGGAGGATATAAACATTTCCGAGCTTGCAGGGGCGGAGAGAATCGGAATCACGGCGGGTGCGTCTACACCCGATTGGATAATTAAGGAGGTAAAAGGCAAGATGAGCGAAGAAATCAACAACTTTGAGGGAGAATCTTTTGAGGAGATGCTTCTCGGTTCACTCAAAACTTTAAATACAGGAGATAAGGTTGTCGGCACGATTACTGCAATTACGCCTACTGATGTCCAAGTGGATCTCGGCGCTAAGTATGCAGGCTATATTCCGTGCAGCGAGCTGAGTGTTGACGGCTCGGCAAACGCTTCTGAAATGTTTAAAGTCGGCGACGAAATAGAGGCATCAATCGTGCGCGTAAATGATGCGGAAGGAATCGTAACACTTTCCAAGAGACGTCTTGATGCCGTAAAGAGCTGGGATGACGTTGAGGAGGCAAGAGCTGAGAAAACAACAGTTGAAGGAAACGTAGTAGATGAAAATTCCGGCGGTGTTATAGTCTCTGTTAAGGGGCTCCGCGTATTCGTTCCCGCATCACAGACAGGTCTCCCCAGAGGGGCAGAAATGTCCGAGCTTCTTCATAAGAAAGTTCAGCTTAAAATCCGCGAGGTAAATCGTGCGCGCCGCCGCATAGTCGGTTCAATCCGCGAGGTTACGGCAGAGGTTCGCCGCGAAGCGTCCGAGCGTATTTGGAATGAGATAGAAGTAGGTAAGGTTTATAAGGGCGTTGTTCGTTCGCTCACATCCTACGGCGCGTTTGTGGACATCGGCGGAGTTGACGGCATGGTTCATATTTCTCAGATGTCATGGAAAAGAATTTCAAACCCGTCCGAGGTATTCAAGGTAGGCGATGAGGTAGAGGTATTTGTCATCGCGCTTGATAAGGAAAAGAAGAAGATTTCACTCGGCTACAGAAAAGACGAGGATAATCCGTGGACTAAGTTCACACAGAATTACGGCATAGGTGATGTTGCAAAGGTCAAGATTGTGAAGCTCATGCCGTTCGGAGCATTCGCGGAGATTCTCCCGGGTGTAGACGGTCTCATCCATATATCGCAGGTTACGAACACGCACATTGCAAAGCCCGGCGATGTTCTTAAGGAAGGCGACGAGGTTGAGGCAAAGATTACAAATATCGATCTTGAAAACAAAAAGGTATCCCTTTCAATCCGCGCTCTTATTGAGGGGGAGGAAGTGTCCGAGGAGAAGGCGGAGCCGTCTGCTGAAGCTGACACGGTTGTCGCAACTTCAGGCGAGGAGAATGATATTCTCCCTGAGGATGCCGAGTAATTAGGTATTAAGTCGAAAAATCGGTTCGCGGTGTTTTGCCGTCGAACCGATTTTTAAATTGTTTGTAAATTTATCCCAAATCTGTTGACTTTATAAAATTTGGAGTATAACATTAATATGATAGGCTGTAATTTACTGCTTAAAACTTTTGCATTTGAAGACGGAGGACATAAAATGCTGAGAAAGCTTTTGAAGTGCGTCGGCGAATATAAGAAACCTGCGATACTGTCGCCGATTTTTATATCTGTTGAGGTGATTATAGAAATATTCATCCCGTTGCTGATGTCAAGGATAATAGATGTCGGAATTAACGGGAACGGCGGTGTCGGATATATCGTAAAAGTCGGTATACTCATGATTGTGATGTCGCTGTTCTCGCTCGCCGCAGGTGTCCTTTCCGGGCGATATGCCTCAGTCGCCAGCACGGGATTTGCCAAGAATGTAAGGAAAAGACTATTTGACAGGATACAGGACTTTTCGTTTGCGAATGTTGATAAATTCAGCACGGCATCGCTTGTTACGCGACTTACGACAGACGTAACGTTTGTGCAAAACGCATTTATGATGGTGATACGTATGATGGTTCGCTCACCTGTCATGCTTGTAAGCGCAACAATCCTGGCTGTGTCAATTAACGGAGAGCTTGCGCGGGTGTTCCTTTTTGCAATCCCGATCCTTGCGGTCGGACTGTTGTTCATAGGAGCAAAGGCATACCCGCTTTTTAAAAAGATGTTTGCAAAGTACGACTCTATGAACTCTACGGTTCAGGAAAGCTTGGTAGCAATAAGGGCTGTCAAGGCGTTTGACAGAGGTGAGTACGAAAACGAGAAATTTGAAAAAGCGGCACTCACGCTTCAGAATGCCCAGCGCAAGGCAGAGCATATTCTGATTTTCAGCGCGCCTATAATGCAGATTGTTATGTACGCATGTATCATAACGGTATTGTATCTCGGCGGAAACCTCATCGCGGTCGGCGGAATGCTTACGGGTGAGCTTATAAGTTTTATAAGCTATATCACACAAATACTTATGGCACTGATGGGTTTGTCTATGTGCTTTGTCGGCATAGTCATGTCGCGCGCCTCTGTTACCCGTATCTGTGAGGTTCTGCAAGAAGATATAACGATTAAAAATAACGAAAACGGCAAAAAAAGCGTTGATAACGGGGAAATAGAGTTCGAAGACGTATGCTTTTCATATTCGGGAGATATAAATAACTGTGCCCTTGAGAATATGAATTTTAAAATCATGTCGGGCGAGACAATAGGGATAATCGGCGGAACCGGTTCGGGGAAAACATCCGTCGTACAGCTCATACCGCGCCTTTACGACGTAACATCAGGAGCTGTTTCGGTCGGCGGTTCCGATGTTAGGGATTATGAACTCAATGTGCTGAGAAACTCCGTTGCAATGGTACTCCAGAATAATGTGCTTTTCTCGGGAACGATAATCGAGAACCTGCGCTGGGGAAATGAAAACGCAACCGAAGAGGAAGTCGAAACGGCGTGCCGTGCGGCGGCCGCACACGATTTCATAATAACCTTGCCGGATGGGTATAACACATATCTCGGGCAGGGCGGCGTAAATCTGTCGGGAGGACAGAAACAGCGTGTGTGCATCGCAAGGGCGTTGCTTAAAAACCCCAAGATAATAATTCTTGACGACAGTACAAGTGCGGTCGATACTGCGACAGATAAAAAAATAAGGGAAGCATTCAAGAACGAGCTCCCGGATACGACAAAAATAATAATCGCACAGCGAATAACTTCCGTAAGCGATGCCGACAGAATAATAGTGCTCAATGACGGAAAGATTGATGCCATAGGAAACCACGCGGAACTTCTCGAAAGTAATGAGATTTACCGCGAAGTCTATGAATCTCAGCAGAGGGTGGTGGAGTAATATGGCCGGAAGAATGAAACGAGGCTTTCAAAAGCCGAAAGATGCAAAAGGAACAGTACTGAGAATACTGAAATATATGGGTTCGCAGAAAGTGATGCTTATTTTCGTTTTTGTAGGTATCATGCTCAGCTCACTTGCCGGAGTTGTCGGGACTTATTACCTGAAACCGATTATTAACGGAATAGAAGAAGGTGTCAAAACCGGATACTTCGACAAGGCAAGCTTTATAAAAAGCCTCGCAAAAATGGGGCTCGTGTATGTAGTCGGAGTTATCGGTTCATATGTTTACAGTCGTCTTATGCTGAATATTTCAACGGCAGTCATGAGAAAAATCCGTGTAGATATGTTCAAACAGCTTCAGAGCCTGCCGATTAAATATTATGATACCCATACACACGGCGAAATAATGAGCTGTTTCTCAAACGATACGGACACACTGCGCGAGATGCTGAGTCAGGGAATACCGCAAATGTTTTCATCACTTATGACGATAATCGGGGTTTTTGTCATGATGGTAGTCATAAGTCCCGTACTCACCATCCTTATTCTTATAATGTTGGTGCTGATTCTCTATATTATAAAGAGAATCGGCAGCAAGAGCGCAGAGTACTTCAAGAAACAGCAAGGCGCACTTGGAACGGTCAACGGCTATATCGAAGAAATGATAGAGGGACAGAAGGTTATAAAAGTATTCTGCTATGAGGATAAGTCAAAATCACGTTTTGCTAAAATTAATGACGAATTGTTCGACGCCGCTTCAAATGCAAATACCTATGCGAGCATTCTCGGACCTATTATGAACAATATTTCGTATATAAATTATGCAATAACCGCAACAGCCGGTGCATGCCTCGCCTTGATGGCGGGAACAAGCCTTGGAGCGGCAATGCCGTTTCTTGTGCTGGATATAGGAAGTGTTGCTTCGTTTTTGCAGTATACGAGAACGTTTGCAAATCCGATATCACAGTTGTCCCAGCAGTTCAATTCTATAATTAATGCGCTCGCGGGTGCAGAACGTATATTCTCGCTTATCGATGAGAAACCCGAACAGGATGAGGGATATGTAACGCTTGTAAATGCCGAACGTGCAGAGGACGGAAGCCTTACAGAAACAGAAAAGCGCACGGGGACTTGGGCATGGAAATATCCGCATAACGACGGGACGATAACTTATACCGAGGTGCGCGGGGATGTACGTTTTGAGAATGTCGTTTTCGGCTATACGGAAGACAAAATAGTTCTCGACGGAATTTCGCTGTATGCAAAGCCCGGTCAGAAAATCGCTTTTGTAGGCTCGACCGGAGCGGGAAAAACCACTATTACAAACTTAATTAACAGATTCTATGATGTCCCGAGCGGGAGAATACTGTATGACGGAATAGATATCAACAAAATACGAAAAAGCGACCTGCGCCGTTCGCTCGGAATGGTGCTTCAGGATACGCATCTGTTCACTGAGAGCGTAATGGAGAATATAAGATACGGAAATCTTGAAGCTACCGATGAAGATGTAATCCGTGCGGCAAAGATTGCCAATGCCCACTCGTTTATAATGCACCTTCCGGACGGCTATAACACTGTTTTGACGTCTGACGGAGTCAACTTAAGTCAGGGGCAGAGACAGCTTATTGCAATCGCGCGTGCCGCCGTTGCCGACCCTCCCGTGCTTATTCTCGATGAGGCAACAAGCTCAATAGACACGAGGACGGAAGCACTCATTGAAAAGGGAATGGATAAGCTAATGGAGGGGAGAACCGTGTTTGTAATAGCACATCGGCTCTCTACCGTTCGCAATTCCCGGGCAATAATGGTTCTTGAACACGGGAAAATAATTGAACGCGGAACGCATGAGGACCTTATAAAACTCGGCGGAAAATACTATCAGTTGTACACGGGTATGTTTGAATTGGAATAAAAAACAAGAAAATGCGAAAAAAGGCTTGACCTGACGCTATATTTTGTGGTAAAATCTATATTACCTGTGAAGGGTTTATTTTTTGTGCAGTTTTTCATGCGCATAAATCAGACCCGTGCGGGAAAATCAGAACTTTCCGCAAGGCTTTGACAGAAGCCGTCAGGGAGGCAAATTATTTTTTGGAGGTGCCGTTATGAGAACAAAGATTACGTTGGTTTGCCAAGAGTGCAAACGCAGAAATTATGACACGATGAAAGAAAAGAAGAATACTCCGGATAGACTGGAGCTTCGTAAGCACTGTCCGTTCTGCCGTAAGCATACTCTTCATAAGGAAACGAAGTAACAACGTTTTTTCTTTTATTAAAACGAAAGGGTGTGCAAATTTATGGCAGAGAATAACAAGCGTAGTTTCGGAACATGGTTTCGTGAGATGAAAAGCGAGCTCAAAAAGGTCGTATGGCCTACGCCCAAACAGGTTTATAAGAACACTTGTGTCGTTCTTGCCGTTTGCGCGGTTGTAGCTGTTATAATCGGAATCATGGATTGGGTGCTCACTTCAGGCGTAGCTCTGCTCCTCAAGCTGTAACGGAGGGGTATAGATGGCTGGAAACGCTAAGTGGTATGTCATCCACACATATTCGGGCTATGAGAACAAGGTTGCCACTACTATCGAGAAAGCGGTCGAGAACAGAAAACTGCATGACCTGATTTATGCCGTGAACGTTCCCGTCGAAAAAGTAGTAGAAGTGAAAGACGGCGCAAAGAAAGAAATTGAGCGCAAAATTTTCCCGGGATATGTTCTTGTGAAAATGGTCATGACCGATGAAAGCTGGCACGTTGTCCGCAATACCCGCGGAGTTACCGGCTTTGTCGGACCGGCAAGCAAACCGGTGCCTTTAAGCGAGGAAGAGGTTGCAAGCCTCGGGGTCGAAAAGCACGAGCTTGTCATCAATTACAAAGAGGGAGACAATGTCAAGATTATTGACGGCGCTCTCGAAGACTTTACCGGTATTGTTGATGAAATTGCCCTTGATAAAAACAAAATCAGGGTTATCGTCTCAATGTTCGGCAGAGAAACCCCTGTTGAATTGGAACCCGACCAGGTCGAGCCAATCGACGAGAATTAATTACGCATGCGGGCGCGTTTGCGCTTTTGCATAACTTCGGGCAGTGATAATTCTGCTCGGCGTGGGAGGCGTTGCTTTTTTGGAGAGATGCTTCTTAATCTCCGCAGGCAGTGCGCCGCCATCTACCACATTTTATTTAGGAGGTGCTTAGAATGGCACAGAAAGTAGTAGGTTTTATTAAGCTTCAGATTCCCGCAGGTAAGGCAACTCCGGCGCCCCCTGTAGGTCCTGCGCTCGGTCAGCACGGTGTTAATATCGTTCAGTTCACAAAGGAGTTTAACGAGCGCACAAAGAATGATATCGGTCTTATAATCCCTGTTGTTATCACAGTTTATGCTGACCGTTCGTTCTCGTTCATCACAAAGACTCCTCCGGCTTCCGTACTTATCAAGAAAGCTTGCAAGATTGAGAGCGGTTCCGGTGTACCGAACAAGACAAAAGTTGCTTCTATCAGCAAGGAAGACCTTAAGAAGATTGCTGAAATGAAGGCTCCCGACCTCAATGCCGCTTCTGTCGAAACAGCAATGAGCATGATTGCGGGAACATGCAGAAGCATGGGTATCACGGTCGAGGAATAATAACTGATTGTCAACGGCGCAATGCGCCGCACTAACGTGGGAGGGTGTCGAAAACTTACGGCCCCGAAACTTACCACAAGGAGGTAACACAATGCGTAGAGGTAAAAAATATACAGACAGTGCAAAGCTCTTTGACCGTTCGGCTTTATATGAAGCTGAGGAAGCATTTGCACTCATGGAAAAGTTTGGTAAGGCAAAGTTCGATGAGACGGTTGAGCTTCATGTAAAGCTCGGCGTTGACTCCCGCCATGCCGACCAGCAGGTTCGCGGTGCGGTTGTTCTTCCGCACGGAACAGGTAAAAAGGTTCGCGTTTGCGTTTTCGCAAAGGGCGATAAAGCAAAGGAAGCAGAGGCGGCAGGTGCCGACATAGTCGGCGCAGAGGACCTTGTTTCCAGAATTCAGGGCGAAAACTTCTTCGATTTCGATGTAGTTGTCGCAACTCCTGACATGATGGGTCTTGTAGGCCGTCTCGGTAAGGTTCTCGGTCCTAAGGGACTCATGCCGAATCCGAAGGCCGGAACGGTTACTATGGATGTGGCAAAAGCGATTGATGATCTTAAGGCAGGTAAAATCGAGTACCGTCTTGATAAGACCAATATTATCCACTGTCCGATTGGTAAAGTTTCTTTCGGTACTGCTAAGCTCGCCGAGAACTTCAATACAATCGTCGGAGCGGTAATTAAGGCTAAGCCGGCTGCCGCAAAGGGAACATACATCCGTTCTTGCGTTGTTGCATCAACAATGGGCCCCGGAATTAAAGTCAACGTAGCAAAAATGCTTGGCTAATTCAGAAAAGACTTGACAAATTTGTCATAATTTGATATAATGCTTGTTGCGTTCTTAAGACAGTAGGTTTCGCGCCTTGCGATATAATCCGAAAGGGCCTGCCGAGGAGCAAATTATAACACTGTTGTATTGTAATTTGAACCCATGTGTCTTTTGACGCATGGGTTTTTATATTAAAACTATACGGAGGTGAAATTATGCCGAGTGCAAAGGTTTTAGAAGAGAAGAAACAGCTCGTTGCGGAACTCGTCGAGAAGATGAAGAACGCAAGCAGCGGTGTTCTTGTTGATTATAAGGGCATCACCGTTGCTGACGATACGAAGCTTCGCGCAGATATGCGTAAGAGCAATGTAGAGTACAGAGTTATTAAGAATACTCTTATCCGCTTTGCGGCTAAGGAAGCAGGTCTTGAAGGACTTTGCGATGTTCTTGAGGGAACTACAGCTCTCGCTATCTCTGCTGACGATGTAATTGCTCCTGCAAAAATCGTTGCTGAGTATGCAAAGAAAAATGACGATGTTTATAACATCAAAGCCGGCTTCATGGACGGAAAGGTAGTCGGAGTTGACGAGATTAAGGCTCTTGCAGCTCTTCCGAGCAAAGAAGTCCTTCTCGGAAAACTTGTCGGAAGCTTGCAGTCTCCGATATTCGGTCTCGCTCTTGTGCTTAAGGCTATTGCCGATAAGAACGGTGAGGAGTCAATCGCTGAAGCAGCACCTGCGGAAGAGTCCGCTCCTGCTGCTGAGTAATTTATCGATAACAAAAGTTTTTGTTACAATTTAATTTAGGAGGTAAAAAACATGTCTGAAAAGATTACAAATTTCATTGAAGAAGTAAAAGGTTTAACTGTTTTAGAACTTAATGAGCTCGTAAAGGCTCTCGAGGAAGAGTTCGGTGTATCCGCTACTGCTGCTGTTGCAGTTGCAGCTCCTGCTGCAGGCGGTGCAGATGCAGGCGCAGCTGCTGAGAAGACTGATTTTGATGTTGTTCTCGCTGATGTCGGCGGTGCAAAGCTTAATGTTATCAAGGCTGTTCGTGAAATCACAGGTCTTGGTCTTAAGGAAGCAAAGGAACTCGTTGAGAGCGCACCTAAGGCTATTAAGGAAGGTGTAGGCAAGGATGAGGCTGAGTCAATGAAGGCTAAGCTTGAAGAAGCCGGCGCAAAGGTAGAACTTAAGTAATTAAGACTTAAAAGTTTTGTCCGCAAAGGACGTTATAAAATGCGTCCTTTGCGGCTGAATTTTTGAAAAAGGTCTTGACGTGGGACCTGATTATGGGTATAATATATGAGGTTCGTTTGAGACAATATAATATTTTGTATGGAGAGATGGCTGAGCTGGTCTAAGGCGCACGATTGGAAATCGTGTATACCCTATAAAGGTATCGAGGGTTCGAATCCCTCTCTCTCCGCCAAATTGAAAACACCATAACATATTGTGGTGTTTTTGCTGTATGTTGCGCTATGTTGGTGTGCAATATGTATTAGTAACAAAATAGGTACAAAAATTTCGGCGAAGCACTTTTGCTTTGACGACTTTCTCTTTCTGTCGATTTCAGACTGCTGACCCAAATATCGACACAGGGTCGGGTGCTCCAAAAGCTATACGATGAGTCTATGCAGAAAACTAACCCATCACAAATTCCATATAGGTTGTTAAAAAGCACTGT
>CAKSEF010000003.1 GCA_934446465.1 uncultured Oscillospiraceae bacterium | reverse complement strand
ATGATATAGATACCGTTACGCTCCGTGAATATATACGGAGCCATTTTGGGGTTCCAGCGTCTTGTCTGATGTCCGAAATGAACACCGGCTTCAAGAAGCTGCTTCATTGAGATTACCTGAGACATTGTTTTTCCTCCTTCTGTTTTAACCGCCACACTGTTCATTCCGCAGTGCAATCTTTCGACACAGAAACACCGAAGTCGCAGTGTGTGAGTTTTTACCGAATCATGTTATCATACTCCGGTCTGTTTTGCAAGTATTTTTTCTCAATTTCTCGAAAATATTCCGTTTTTTCCTCTCGGAGGGCAGGTATCGATTACATAATCAACGAGAATTACATCATCGCCTATTCTTTTTATGGACTCCCACGGAATTATTATATCATTCGCTTTCGAAAATACAGCTCCGAATTTTCCGCCTCCGTGTATTATTATTGTAAGAATTTTTCCGCTGATGCAGTCGACCTCCACATCGTTTACATAACCATAGCGGGTACCGTCGCATATGTTTATTACCTCTTTACAGCTAAGTTCCGTTATTCTGCTTCTCATAATAATTACCCCTCTTTTTTAATATTTTATTTTTTGATAGATTTTTCTGAAATTTATGGTATACTTATAATATATTGCCATGCTTTCATCACGGAGGTGCCACTGTATGAATACGGGAAATAACTCGGGAGGCGAGAAAAACAAGTCCGCTTTTTTTGAATCGGGAAAGTGGCTTGTTATCAAGACGCTTCTCTACATACTCGCCTGCACTGCCGGCATATGTATTCTCACACTTATCATATATATGCTGTCGCTCGACTCAAAAATCGATATTGAAGTCGAGTCAATGAAGCTTAATTATTCTTCCATTGTCTATTATATCGATGACGAGGGCAACGAACATGAGTATGAGCGTCTCTACGACTCTCAGAACAGAACATGGGTTGACCTTGAGGATATACCCACATACTTGAAGGATGCGGCCATTGCCATAGAGGACCACCGTTTTATGAAACACCACGGGGTTGACTGGAAGCGCACTTTCTCGGCAAGCATAAATATGTTTCTGAAAATGAAGAGCGATTTCGGAGCTTCGACTATAACTCAGCAGCTCGTAAAAAATATCACGGGTGATAATCAGGACTCTGTAAAACGCAAGCTTCAGGAAATTATGCGCGCGCTCTATTTGGAGCGTCATTATGACAAAGACACGATAATTGAGCTGTATCTCAACACAATTTATCTCGGAAAAGGCTGTTACGGAGTCGGCACGGCAGCTCAGGCATATTACGGGAAGGACGTCTCCGAGCTTACCCTTGCCGAATCGGCCGCGCTCATAGGCATTACCAATCTCCCGACATACTACAATCCGTACATTCACCCCGAAAACAACTTAAAGAGACGCACAGACATTTTAAACCGCATGAAAGAACTTAAGATGATTTCCGAAGAGGAGCGGGATGAGGCCGTCTCCGAGGAAATTGTATTCAACAAGAATGAAAATGATACCGGAACCGCAAAGGTTCAGTCGTATTTTGTTGACCAAATAATTGAAGATCTCATAGATGACCTCATGGATAAACACGGCTATTCGGAGAATGTCGCACTGAGGACGATTTATTCCGGCGGACTCAAAATTTATGCCACGGTTAATCCGAAAATTCAATCTGCAATGGACGAAGTTTTTGAATCCAACAACGTATTCCCGCACTACAAAGGCAATGTCCAGCCCGAATGTGCGATGGTGATGCTCGACCCGTCAAACGGGAATATTTTGGCTCTGCGCGGCGGGCGCGGAGAAAAAACGGCGGCGAGACTCCTCAACCGCGCGACGCAGACCAAGCGTCCTCCGGGCTCATCGCTTAAGCCTATTTCCGTATACGCGCCGTCGATAGAATACGGCATTATAACACCGTACTCGGTTGAAGATGACGCACCGCTCAAGGTACTCAACGGCTCGCCGTACCCGAAGAACGAAACCAGAACGTATTCAGGTCGGACAACCATTCTGAACGGCGTTATGCAGTCGCTCAACACAGTTTCAATGCGCACGCTCGACAAACTCGGAATTGAGCGCTCTTATAACTTCCTGACAGCAAATCTCGGTGTTACTTCACTGAACAGCAAGGGCGACCATAACCTCGCTCCGCTCGCGCTCGGTCAGCTTACCAACGGCATAACCGTTCTTGAGATGGCGGCGGCATATGCCCCGTTCCAAAACGGCGGAACTTACAATGAGCCGAGAACTTACACAAAGGTTCTTGACGCTCAGGGTGAAGTCCTTCTTGAGAAAGAGTACAGACCCGTTACTGCGATGAGCGAAAAGACCGCCGCATATATGAACTACATTCTCCAGAACGTAGTTACCGGAGGCACGGGAACCTATGCCAAGCTCTCACGCGGGATGCCCGCCGCGGCAAAGACCGGTACCTCAAATAACGACGAAGACAGATGGTTTGTCGGCTATACTCCGTATTATGTCGGCGCGTGCTGGTTTGGCTACGACAAGCCGAAGTATATTTCAAAATCACTCTCCCCTGCCCTTACGGTTTGGAAGAAGGTAATGAACAAGGCTCATGCCGATTTGCCCGTAAAGAAATTTGAGCAGAACGATGAGTTTGTCCGTGTAAGCGTGTGTTCATGCAGCGGTGAGCTTCCGTCGAATCTCTGCGCTCTCGATCCGAGAGGAAGCAAGGTGGTGTCCGGCTATTTTCACAAGGACGATGTACCGAAGACAAGATGTGGTGTTCACGTTGCCGTTGAGATAGACTCTTCAACAAACATGGTCGCCACGGAATTTTGTCCGGCATCAAGCAGGAAAACCGTTGCGCTTATGAAGCTCAACAGATTTTTCCCGATTCCGGGCGTTGCCCTGCCTGACGAACAATACGCAATTCATGAGGAAAATCCGCCTTCCGGACAGTATTTCTTTGCATCTACCGTCTCTTCCCCGATGAACAGTGCCTGCACACATCATTCGTACAAGCCGGAGCCCGAAACGCCTGATACCGAAGATGAAGTTCCCGACTGGATTGACACGGACAAAAAGGACGATTCCGGCGAAGGCGGGGAAGAAACCGATGAAAACGAACCCGCGCAATAATTTAACAGATTATCGGAGTACCTATCTATGGAAAAATTCACTTTCTGCGTTCCTACGCTGTTCGGACTTGAAGGCATTGCCGCAAACGAACTTAAAAGGCTCGGCATGGACAATGTAACGGCCGAAAACGGCCGAGTATTCTTTGACGGTTCCATGTCCGACATGGCGTTGGCAAATCTCTGGCTTCGCACGGGAGAACGCGTTCTGCTTGTTGTCGGGAGCTTTAATGCGACAACATTTACCGAGCTCTTTGACGGAGTCCGTGCGCTTCCGTGGGAGCATTTCATTCCGAAGGACGGCGAGTTTCCCGTAAAGGGCCACAGTCTCAACTCGAAGCTTTTTTCCGTACCCGACTGTCAAAGCATAATTAAAAAGGCGATTGTTGAGAGACTGAAATCGAAATACCGTGTTTCTTGGTTTGAGGAAAGCGGAAGCAAATATCAGGTGCAGTTTTCAATTATGAAGGACTCTGCCATGCTTTTTATAGACACCACGGGTGCGGGTCTTCACAAACGCGGATACCGCGCCATTGCGGGTGCCGCCCCGCTTAGGGAGACGCTTGCCGCAGCGATGGTTCAGTTATCACATTACCGCGGACGTGAGTTCTTCTGCGACCCGTTCTGCGGTTCCGGCACTATACTCATAGAGGCCGCAATGATAGCTGAAAACAGAGCGCCCGGACTTCTTCGCAGATTTGCCGCCGAAAAATGGCCCATATCGCCGAGAGAGGATTGGCACTCTCGCCGCGAGACTGCGAAAACAAAGATTTTTACGCGCGATTACGAGCTTTGGGGCGGCGACATTGACGAGAGTCTGCTAAAGCTTGCCAGGTCAAACGCCGAAAAAGCCGGTGTCGCAAGGTACATAAAATTTGAAAAATGTGATGCACGGCGCTTTATTCCCGCAAATGACGAGGGTATAATCGTAACTAATCCGCCGTACGGCGAACGTCTCGGCGAACTGCGGGATTCCGAACGGCTTTACCGAGATTTTGGGAAGGCTATTCTCAAATTCCCGAACTTTAAAAGTTATATAATAACTTCCCATCCCGAATTTGAGCATTTTTACGGCAAAAAAGCCACAAAACAGCGAAAACTTTACAACGGCATGATAAAGTGCGAGTTATATATGTATTTCTAAATATTAATAATTTGTAAAAAACGAGATTTCAAGAGATTAGGCGAGATTATTTGCATTTGTGCGAGAATAATCTCGCCTAATCTTGTTTTTTACCCAATTTTGCCCGTTTTTCCTTATTTTTGATATTTTGTGAATTTGCGAATTATTCCGAGTTGGTCTATTATAATATACAAAGAGTTAGCACTCAAACAGCGAGAGTGCTAAAAGCAATTTAGGAGGTACACATCATGAAACTTAAACCACTTGCAGACCGCGTGGTTCTTAAAATGACGGAAGCAGAAGAGACCACAAAGAGCGGCATCATTCTTACAGGCTCGGCAAAAGAGAAGCCCCAGGTAGCCGAGGTACTCGCAGTAGGCCCGGGCGGAAACGTTGACGGCAAGGACATTGTTATGCACGTAAAGGTCGGCGATAAGGTAATCACAAGCAAATATTCGGGCACCGAAGTCAAGATTGACGGCGAGGAGCTCATAATCGTCCGCCAGAACGACATTCTTGCGGTAGTCGAATAATCAATAATCTTTATATAGAAAGAGGTTTTAATTATGGCAAAAGAAATTCTTTTCTCCGAAGACGCTCGTCATGCTCTCGAGCGCGGTATCAATAAGCTTGCCGATACGGTTAAGGTAACTCTCGGCCCGAAGGGCAGAAACGTAGTTCTCGACAAAAAGTTCGGCGCTCCGCTTATCACGAACGACGGTGTTACAATTGCTAAGGAAATCGAGCTTGACGACCCGTTTGAAAACATGGGCGCACAGCTTGTAAAGGAAGTCTCCACGAAGACGAACGACGTTGCGGGCGACGGAACAACAACCGCTACGCTTCTTGCACAGGCTATTATCCGCGAGGGAATGAAGAACGTAACTGCGGGCGCGAATCCGATGATTATGAAGAACGGTATCGACAAAGCGGTTAAGGCAGCTGTTGAAGCTGTTCGCGGTTTCTCGCAGAAGGTAAACGGCTCTGAGGACATTGCGCGCGTTGCTTCAGTTTCTTCCGCGAACGAGACAATAGGCGCTCTCATTGCCGAGGCAATGGATAAGGTCTCCGCAGACGGTGTTATAACGGTTGAGGAGTCCAAGACTGCCGAAACATACAGCGAAATCGTTGAAGGAATGCAGTTTGACCGCGGTTATATTTCACCGTACATGGTAACAGACACAGACAAGATGGAAGCTGTTATCGATGATGCCTGCATCCTCATTACAGACAAGAAAATTTCAAACATCCAGGAAATTCTCCCGCTCCTTGAGCAGATTGTTCAGTCGGGCAAGAAGCTTGTCATCATCGCCGAGGACATTGAGGGTGAAGCTCTTGCAACACTTCTTGTCAATAAGCTCCGCGGAACATTTACCTGCATCGGCGTAAAAGCTCCGGGATTCGGCGACAGACGCAAGGATATGCTCAAGGACATCGCAATCCTTACGGGCGGTCAGGTCATCTCCGATGAGCTCGGAATGGATCTCAAGGACGCAACGGTTGATATGCTCGGTCATGCACGTCAGGTTAAGGTTTCAAAGGAGAATACCATTATCGTTGACGGCGCAGGCAATTCCGATGAAATCCGCGCAAGAGTCGCTCAGATTCGTTCGCTTATCGAAACATCAACATCTGACTTCGACCGCGAAAAGCTCCAGGAGAGACTTGCAAAACTCGCAGGCGGCGTAGCTGTTATTAAAGTCGGCGCTGCGACCGAAGTTGAAATGAAAGACAAGAAGCTCCGCATAGAGGACGCTTTGAATGCAACACGCGCAGCCGTTGAGGAAGGAATAGTTGCAGGCGGCGGCACAGTATTTGTAAACGCTATCTCCGCTGTTGAAAAGCTCGTTTCCAAGACAGAGGGCGACGAAAAGACAGGCGTAAAAATCATTGCAAAGGCACTTGAGGAGCCGGTACGCCAGATTGCGGCAAACGCAGGAATCGACGGCTCGATTGTACTCGACAAAATCAAGAACAGCCGCAGAACGGGTTACGGCTTCGACGCACTCTCCAACAAGTACTGCGATATGATTAAGGCAGGAATCGTTGACCCGGCAAAGGTTACAAGGAGCGCACTTGAAAATGCGGCTTCCATTGCTTCTATGGTACTCACAACGGAGGGCATCGTAGCAGACAAGAAGGAGCCCGCTCCCGCAGCACCCGCAATGGGCGGCGGAATGGGCGACGGCGGAATGGGAATGTATTAATTCCTTTCCCCATAAGCTAAATAACAAAAAACAGGGCAGTCATTTGACCGCCCTGTTTTTATTTAAGTTTTCTGCATAGCGCACGGTTTCCATTGCGTCCTTTGAATACTTATCTGCGCCGATTCTGTCGGCGTATTCCTGATTGAGAACGGCTCCGCCGACAATTACCTTGCATGTCGGTGCTACTTTTTTTACCTGCCGTATGGTTTCTTCCATTGCAGGAACAGTTGTCGTCATAAGTGCACTGAGTCCGCACATCGGGGCATTATTCTGCACTACTGCCTCGGCAATTTTCTCCGGAGGTACGTCCTTCCCAAGGTCAATTACCTGAAATCCATAATTCTCAAGGAGTACTTTGACTATATTCTTTCCGATATCGTGTATGTCTCCATGCACGGTAGCTATGACTATTTTATCTTTTTTTATCTGCTTTTCGCCTGATGAGACGATTTTTTCTTTTACTTCCTCAAAGGCAAATTTGGCCGCATCTGCGCTCATAAGAAGCTGCGGCAGATAAAACCGCTTTTCTTCAAAGCCTTTGCCGACAAAGTCGAGTGCAGGCACTATTTCTCGGTTCACAACATCGAGCGCGTCGTTGTCCTTTAACAGCTCTCGGCTTATGCTCCGCGCCTGTTCTTTCAACCCCTTCACGATTGAGCGGAATAAGTCGGACATATCACCGTTTTCCCCACCGTCGGATTTTCGAACAGGCTTTACTGAGTTTTTGACGTTTTCCTCCTCGGCTATGCTCTCAGCAAATTGGATATACTCCGTGAAGTTCTCATCGTTTTTGTGGAGCAGGTTGTATGTGTGATATGTTTTCATCATTTCAGTTGAAAACGGATTGATGATTGCCGATGAAAGCCCACGCTCAAGCGCAAATGCGAAAAATGCCGAATTTACAACATCACGCAGCGGAAGTCCGAAAGATATATTTGACACGCCGAGAACGGTGTTTACTCCCATTTTGTTTCGTATATAATCAAGCGAGTCAAGTGCTGCGGACGGCGCCGAGGTATCTGCGCTTACCGACATACAGAGCGTGTCGAACACGATATCCTTTCTGTCTATTCCGTATTTCTCTGCCACATTCAGTATCTTTTCGGCTATTTTTATTCTTCCTTCGGCATTTGAGGGTATTCCGTCTTCATCGAGTGTGAGCGCAACGACCGTTCCTCCGTACTTTTTTACCAGCGGAAACACCGTTTCCATGCTTTCCTTCTTCCCGTTCACGGAGTTAATTATTGCCTTGCCGTTGTATATTCGCAATGCGCGTTCCATTGCTACGGCAGACGATGTATCTATCTGAAGCGGAAGATTTATGACTGCCTGAAGCTCGCGCACCACACGCTCGAGCATATCGGGTTCGTCAATATTCGGAAGCCCGACATTGACATCCAAAACGTGCGCCCCGTGCTCCTTCTGCCCTATTCCCTCGCCCAATATATATCCTATATCATTTTCCATAAGTGCCTGTTTGAAGCGCTTCTTTCCCGTCGGATTTATCCGTTCTCCGATAAGTATCGGACGTTTTCCTATTTCGACTGAATGTGTATAACTTGAAATAACGGTTTTATTCTTTTTTTCTATCGGCTTAAACGCTATGTTTTCAAGCTGTTTTACCGTCTTTTTTATATACTCGGGCGTGGTTCCGCAGCAGCCGCCGAGTATATTTGCTCCGAGCCTTGCCATTTCCGCAATGCTCTCTGAAAACTCTTCGTCATTCACATCGTAAAAAGTATGCTCACCGTCATTACACGGCAGCCCCGCATTCGGTTTTACGAGCACGGGAACAGATGCGGCGGAGACAAGTTCGCGAACAACGCCCATTAACTGCTTCGGGCCAAGCGAGCAGTTTGCGCCGACAGCGTCCGCTCCCATTCCTTCAAGCATTGCAACCATTGCGGACGGAGACGCGCCCGTCATAAGCTTTCCGTCCTCGCCGTAGGCATTTGATACGAAAACAGGGAGGTCTGAATTCTCTTTTGCAGCAAGAAGCGCGGCCTTTGTTTCATAACTGTCATTCATTGTTTCAATCATTATCAGGTCAACGCCGTACTTTACCCCGAGACGGATTGACTTGGCAAACACGCTTATCGCCTCTTCAAATTCAAAATCTCCGTAAGGGGCAAGAAGCTTGCCGAGCGGGCCTATATCAAGTGCGACATACATATTCTTTTTGGACGACGAAAGCCTACGCGCTTCTTTTGCGTTTTTTACGGCGGCACAGATTATTTCCTCAAGCTCGGAATCAGAAAACTTGAGGCTGTTTGCGCCGAATGTATTTGTATTTACAACATTGCTTCCCGCGTCAAAATAAGCCTTGTGTATGCCTATTATATCCTCGGGATTCGTTATATTTCTGCGTTCGGGCAGTTCCCCCGCGCGGAGACCGAGCGTTTGGAGAAGTGTTCCCATTCCTCCGTCAAGGCACACAAATGATTTTTTTATATCCTCACGTATTCCCATTCTCTTTTCCTTTCGCAGACAAATTACTCTATGCCGATTATTGCTGTTACCGATTTACTCGGACTCATAAGCAGACTGTCATTGAGAGTTACTCCGATTTTTCTCGGGCAGTCAAGCATCGCAAATATATCGCGCTGTATTTCAAGCGACAAATCGCCGTATCCCGGACTGAATCTCGGGTGCGTTTTGCCGTGTTTTCTGATTTCTTCATTGAAGGCATCGCAGACGGCCTCTACACGTTCCGTTCCAATGGCCTGAAACATTCCTGATTTTGCAACCGAAACCATACTGTATTTCTTTATCAGACGGTCTGTTTCCATGCCTATACCCGCGCAGAACAGGACGACGCGGCTGCATCCTGCAAGGTTCTTTGCAAGGTCGCGGCTGTCCGTTTTAATTATTCCGAACGAAACCGTATCACCGCAGATTTGCAAATCGAGTTCGGAATAACACACCCTGCCCACGGTTTTCCCATATTCTTCAATACATTCCGCAAGAAGCGCGGACACCTCGGGCGTTCTTTCGCGCATACCCGCATACCTTAGTATTTCCTTTTCGTTATACGGAATATCCGTATATGTTTTGACGCATACCGTCATAAGCTCTTACCCAGTATGCACGAAAGATTTCTCTGTATACTTGCGGCTACGTCCGGTTTATTCATCGAATAGACGTGCACGTTTGATATGCCGTTTGCGTAAAGGTCAATTATCTGGTCGGTAGCGTATGCGATGCCTGCCTGCTTCATAGCCTCGGGACTGCTTCCGAATCTGTCCACCAAGCTCACAAAACGGTGCGGCATGAATGAACCCGAGAGTTTTATCGCGCGTTCGACCTGGTTTGCGTTCGTTATAGGCATAATTCCCGCAATTATCGGAACATTTATCCCCGCCTCGCGGATTTTATACAGGAAGCTGTACAGGAGATTGTTGTCAAAAAACATCTGCGTGGTAAGGAAATCGCATCCTGCATCGACTTTTTCCTTCAGAAAGCGTATATCTTCTTTTTGGCTTTTGCTTTCCGGGTGAACCTCGGGGTAACATGCACCGCCGATGCAGAAGTTCGGCGAAATGCTTTTTATGTCATGTATAAGCTCGGTCGCGTGGTGATAGCTCCAGCCGCTTCTGTCCTCTCCCATTCTGTCCTGCGGAATATCACCACGCAGTGCCATTATGTTCTCTATTCCCGCATTTTTAAAGCTTTCTATCATTTGAGTTACCGTTTCGCGGGTTGACGACACGCAGGTAAGATGAGCTATGGATGAAACGCCATAGCTTTCTTTTATATTTTTTGCTATATCAAGCGTATACTTGCTCGTTCCTCCGCCTGCTCCGTACGTTACGCTCATAAATGACGGCGAGAGCTTCGCAATTTCCTCCGTTGCATGTTTTACGCTGTCATATGAATCGTGTGTCTTAGGCGGGAACACCTCAAACGACAATGCAAATTTATTTTCTTTTAAAAGACTGCTTATTTTCATCGTGCTCGTCCTCCGTATTCGTGGTTATTGGAGATATTATATCACCTTTTTATCATTCAAACAAGTAAAAAACGACGCGCCTTAAGCGCGTCGTCCTCTTATTTCCATGCGGTATTGCTCTCACTTTTTTTGTCGCGCATCATAAGTTTAAAAAGTGATTTTTCCGGGTCCTCACCCTCAAACAAAACTCTGTATACCTCATTGGTTATAGGCATTTCGATATTCATGCGTTTAGCAAGCTCCGATGCGGATTGCGTTGCATAATACCCTTCCACAACGCTTCCCACTTTTTCAAGGGCTTTTTCGGTCGAATATCCCTGCCCTATCAGTATTCCCGCGCGTCTGTTGCGTGAGTGCATTGACGCGCACGTAACAATCAAATCTCCGAGTCCCGCAAGACCTGCAAATGTTTCCTCTTTCCCGCCGAGAGCACACCCGAGCCGAGCTGTTTCCGCGAGTCCGCGCGTCATAAGCGCGGCTTTTGAGTTATCGCCGAGTTCAAGGCCGTCGCACATGCCTGCCGCAAGCGCAATTACGTTTTTCAGCGCGGCGCCGAGTTCTACGCCTATCATATCATCGGTTATATACACTCTGAAGCGCTCGTTCATAAACGCATCCTGAACGGTTCGTGCGGCATCAAACGATTTTGAAGTTGCGATTACGCACGTAGGGACACCCCTCCCCACTTCTTCCGCATGAGACGGGCCTGACAGAACAACTATCTTTCCTTTTCCGCCAAGCTCGTCCGCAATTACCTCGGACAGGCGTTTTGATGTATTTTTTTCTATTCCTTTTGAGACGTTTACGACTATCTGCTCACTATGTATGAGCTTTGCGAGTTTACGCGCTGTCTCGCGCACGGCAAAGGACGGAACTGCCGTTACTATCATATCCGAGTCTTGCACACACGCCATATCATTCGTGCAGGAAAGTCCCTCGGGAAACAATACTCCGGGGAGAAATGCCCTGTTTTCGCGGTCGTTAGAAAGGCGCGCATACTCATCATCGGCAAATGACCAAAGCGTTACATCGTGGTCATTTTTTGCAAGCATTACCGCAAGCGCCGTGCCCCATCCGCCGCTGCCTAAAACACTGATTTTCAAATCGGCACCTCCAACTTATTTCTTAAAGCTCAGTTTATTCTCGCTGCCTTCGGCAAGACGTTTTATGTTCGACCTGTGCTGGAACGTTACAAACGCCGCCAAAACCGCGGAGAAAACAACAAAAACAAGACCGTCGCCCGAAAAGCCTCTAAAAATGCCGAACAGCACTGGCAAAGACCACTCTGCAATCAGAGAACCGAGCGAGACATATTTTGATATTGCCACTATAACGATAAACAGTGAGATTGCAATGAAGAATACCGTTATATCAAGACATGCGATTACGGCGGCCGTAGTCATAACTCCCTTTCCGCCTCGGAAAGAAAAAAACACCGGAAAGCTATGCCCTATAATTACGGCAAATCCCGCAGCCGCCTCGAACACGGCAAGCATCTCTGCATCTCCTCCCGCAAATACGACCGCGAGCTTAACTGCCGCAACGCCCTTAAGAACATCACCGAATATGACAATCAGTGTCTTTTGAAAACCCATAACGCGCATTGAATTTGTACTTCCCGCGTTTCCGCTTCCGTAATCCCTTATATCCTTATGCAAAAAAAACTTTGATATTATAATCGAAAAGTTGAGACTCCCGAGAAGGTAGGCACATACTACCGACAGTGCCATTCTTAATGCCAAGCTCATTTTAGCCGTTTTCCCCTTTCTGGCGTATCACTATACGGATAGGCGTTCCTTCAAATCCGAACACTTCGCGTATCTTGTTCTCAAGATAACGCTTATACGAAAAATGGAACAGTGCTGTTTCATTACAGAAGATAACGAAGTTCGGCGGTTTTGTCCCCGTCTGTGTTATATAATATACCTTAAGGCGCTTGCCCCTGTCTGTCGGCGGCTGTACCCTTGCGACAGCATCCGCAAGCACGTTGTTTAGCATTCCCGTGGTTATGCGTTTTGTACTCTCCGCATACACGGAGTTAATCATTTCAAACAGTTTTTCCACGCGCTGCCCTGTTTTCGCCGATATGAATATAACGGGTGCATACGGCATATATGCAAGGTCTGTGCGTATTTTTTCCTCTTCTTTTCTGAGTGTCTTGTCGTCCTTTTCCACTAAATCCCATTTATTTACGACGATTATGCACGCTTTGCCCGCATCGTGTGCGACTCCCGCAACCTTTGTATCCTGTTCGGTAACTCCTTCGCGCGCATCTATCATTATAAGGCACACATCGCTCCGTTCCACGGCAAGCGAGGCGCGAAGCACAGAGAAACGCTCAATATCGTCGTCCACCTTTGATTTTTTTCTTATTCCGGCGGTATCGATAAAGACATATTTACCGTATTTGTTTTCAAATGCGGTATCTACGGCGTCGCGCGTTGTTCCGGCAACATCGCTCACAATCACGCGCTCCTCGCCGAGTATTTTGTTCGTAAGCGAGGACTTTCCTACATTCGGTTTTCCGATAAGCGCGACCTTGATTCCCTCACCTTCCTCCTCAGCATCCTCAACATCGCTGAGGTATTCCGAGCATTTGTCGAGGAGGTCGCCCGTTCCGTGTCCGTGAACGGCCGAAACGGCGATAGGCTCACCCATTCCGAGGTTATAAAATTCATAAAACTCCGGAGGCGGGGCGCCGATAGAATCTGCCTTATTAACGGCGAGGACAATCGGTTTATTTGAGCGCAGAAGCATACTCGCAACATCATGATCCGATGATGTTACGCCTGTTTTCAGGTCGGTCATAAATATGATTACATCCGCATTTTCTATTGCTATTTCTGCCTGATTTCGCATAAATTTGAGCATTTCGCTGTCTGTTCTCGGCTCTATTCCGCCCGTATCCACGAGTGTGAAAGTCCTTCCGTTCCACTCACAGTCAGCGTATAATCTGTCGCGTGTTACGCCGGGGGTATCCTCGACTATCGAAAGACGTTTCCCGATAAGCTTATTAAAAAGCATCGATTTTCCGACATTCGGGCGTCCGACTATTGCAACAACAGGCTTTGCCATGTCATATCCTCCTATCTTCCGAGCATTGCGGAAAGAAGCTTTCCGCCGTCATTCTCAACAGGGACGACCATGACGCCGAGCTCACGCTCGACATCTTCTATGCTCACATCATCTAAAAAAACAGTTTCTCCGCTTCTAAGCATAACATCCGGGATAATGAGTCTTTTTTCAAGCTTTTTCCCGCGAAGCTGATTTATGAGGTCCCGCCCTGTAACGAGGCCCGCAACATTTATCGTTTCGCCGAAAAAATCGTTTTTTACGGCATACACTTTACTGTTATTGATATTATGGCATTTTTTTGCCAATTCGTCAACGAGTTTTTGTATAAACGGCGCGGCGGACACGCCTGTCGCAACCGTAAACGGTTCCGCAGATTCGGGAACACCGTCAAATTCGAGCGAATCGAGAAATTCCGCCTCAAGGAGTGTTATGAGTCCCACCCCGTTGCCAAGCTGAGGGTATCCGTCGTAATAGCTCTCCGTCGGTATGGGAATCGATGCTTTTATATACATTTCATCTGCGGCGTACACCACGCGCATATCCCGCTCTTTTAAGCATTTTTCGCCGAAATCGTCTACTATTGCTATCGTCTCGCGCGCCTCTTCCTTTGTCATGGTCCTGAGCGGGTAGAGATTATCCCTGTATTTTGTTATCCCCACGGGCACGACGGCTATACTTTCGACATTTTCGCCGAGGGAGAGCAGGTCTTTTATCGTATTTTTCAGCACTTCACCGTCATTGAGTCCCGGGCATACCACTATCTGACAGTTCATGACTATTCCGGCATCGGCAAAACGGCGCATTATGTCCATACATTCTCCCGCACGGCGGTTTCGCACCATTTTTCTGCGTATCTCGGGGTCTGTAACATGGACTGATACATTAACGGGGCTTATGTGCATACGCACCATGCGCTCAATATCATCCTCAGAGAGGTTAGTGAGCGATATATAGTTTCCGAGCAGAAATGACATTCTCGCGTCGTCATCTTTAAAATAGAGCGTTTCGCGCATACCCTCGGGCATTTGGTCTACGAAACAGAACACACAGTTATTTGCACATCTTTTGGCCTTATCTATCAGATATGTTTCAAAATTTATGCCGAGGTCCTGCCCCTCTTCTTTTTTAATTTTGACCTTTTTCCGCGCAAGCTCTATAACAAGACGTCTGTCGTATGAATAAAACTTATAGTCGAGAACATCCTTAACGGGCTTTCCGTTTATCGAGATAAGCTCGTCCCCCGCAACGATACCTGCGCGGGCGGCCGGACTTTTCGTCTCAACGCTTTCTATTTTTGCGCCCATACTTTCACCCCCTGATATAAAAATAGAGGAGGATTTTTATATCCACCTCTACCCTTTAATCGAATTGAGCTACGGAAAATTACTTTGCCGAATCAGCTACGGATATAACCTCGCGTCCGTTATATGTTCCGCAATTCTTGCATGCTCTGTGCGTAAGCTTCATAGCACCGCACTTCGGGCAAGCACCGATTCCCGGAAGGGAAAGCTTCCAATGCGCGCTTCGGTTCATATCTCTTCTCGATTTTGAATGTTTTCTCTTAGGTACCGCCATGGGTAACACCTCCTTCGATATATACGCAGTAAATCATTTATCAATCATCAAGCAGTTTTGCAAGAATTTCGAGCCGTGGGTCAATCTGCTCGTCCTTGCAGCTGCATGCCTGCTCGTTCAAATCCGCACCGCACTTGGGACACAATCCCTTGCAATCATCACGGCAAAGATTTTTGCTCTCGAACCCGAGAATGAAGACGGACACGGCAAGATCCGAAAGCTCAAGCTCATCGCCCTCGCAGACGATTATATCGTCATACACGTCATCATTATCGAGATGGTCAACAACTATTGTTTCAAACGGAACGGACGTCTCTCTCGTAAATTCCTTTGCGCATCTGTCGCACACGAGATTTCTCGTTCCCTCAACCGTCATCGACAGAAATATGACTCCGGCACGGCTGCGAACCTCTCCCCCAACGTGCACGGGGGACTTTGCCGTCTGCTCAATATCCGAAATATCAAGCGTGAAGTCAAAAGGAACTGATGTACAGGTTCCGTTACGAAGCTGTTTAATATCTATTTGCATAATCAAACTCCAAAACTGCGGCGTAACACTACAAAGTATATTATACTTGCACAGAAACGGTTTGTCAACCTAAAATATTTTCATATTGCAAATATTTTATTGTTTTATGTCGTTTTGTATGCGTGCGGCCTTGAGCGTATTCTTCATAAGCATGGTTATTGTCATGGGACCGACTCCGCCCGGTACGGGTGTAATGTACGATGCCTTGGGCAGCACGCTTTCAAAGTCAGCATCGCCGCAAAGCTTTCCCTCGGCGTTGCGGTTAATTCCGACATCCATAACAACCGCGCCGTCCTTTATCATGTCCCCTGTGAGAAATCCCGCTCTCCCGACCGCCGCGATTACTACATCGGCATTTTTAGTTATGTCGCACAAATTCTTCGTCCGCGAATGGCAAATCGTTACGGTTGCGTTCTTATGGAGGAGCAGCATTGCCATCGGCTTTCCTACTATATTTGACCTCCCGATTACGACTGTGTTCTTCCCCTCGGCGTCAATTCCGTATTCTTCAAGAAGTGCCATGACACCCGCAGGCGTACACGGGAGAAAATCGAAATCTCCCGTCATGATTTTTCCGACATTCTGCGGGTGGAATGCGTCTACGTCCTTATCGGGACGTATGGCGCAGATTATATGTTCCTCCGCTATATGCTTCGGAAGCGGGAGCTGAACGAGAATCCCGTTTATATTTTTCCTTCCGTTGAGCACATCTATGAGTTCCAGAAGCTCGGCCTCCGTTGTTTCTTCCGGAAGCGCATATTCTTCGCTGTATATCCCGCACTCAGCACACGCCTTCTTCTTGTTATTTACATATGTACGGCTTGCGGGGTCATCGCCCACTATAACAACGGCAAGTCCCGGCTGTATGCCTGTGCTTTTCAGTTCCGCCACACCCGCATAAACCTCCTCGCGGAGTTTTTTTGACGTAAGTTTTCCGTCTATTATAACTGCTCCCATTATAAACTTCCTTCCTTTTTGAGCATTCTGAAGCGGTATATAAGATAGCATACGGCGGCAGCGGCGGAAATTCCGCCGAGTGCCTGCGATGTTCTTATCCCCGTTCCGAAGAAATAAAGACTGTCCGTGCGAAGTCCCTCTATGAACATTCTCCCTATTCCGTACCAAACAAGATACAGCGCGAATATTTCTCCTGAAAATTTTCTGTTTTTGGACACGAAATGCAGTATGACAAAACCGATTACATTCCAGAGCGATTCATAAAGAAATGTCGGGTGTACGCATATTCTCCCGCCCGCAGCGTAATCATATACTTCCATGCGCAACAGAGCTGATGTTTCGCTTCCGTAAGCTTCCGCGTTTACAAAATTCCCCCAGCGCCCGACAGCTTGTCCTATAAGCAGTCCGAGAGCACCGATATCCAAAATATCGGAAAGCTTCTTTTTCGCACATCTGCAATATATGAGCGCGCCGACAACTCCGCCGATAATTCCGCCGTAAATCGCGATCCCGCCCTCCCAAATATAGAAAATCTTTATCGGATTTTCGCGATACGGAGCAAAATTGAACATGACATAATACGCTCTTGCGCATATTATGGCAAGCGGTACCGCAACCATCAGCATACTCGTGATATTATCTTCCGTGAGATTAAATTCTCCGCTTCTGCGGAACGCGTAGAAAACTGCGAGAAGAAAACCCGCGGCAATTATTATGGCATACCAATATACAGGCTTCCCGAAAATATGAAATGCCACGCGGGAAAGCTCAAATTCCAAACCGAGTCCCGGAAATGCTACATAATTAGTCACCTTCTCCGACACCTCCCGAAACTACCGAGAGAGACGTCCGCTCACACTCGAACATATTTTTTATGAATCTGCGTACCTCGTCTGCCGAAGTTTCTTCCGCCGCCGATATCATATCGAGACTGTCAAATCCGCAGAGCACGGACTCAGCCTGCTCACGGCACAATGTTCCGACGTCATCGAGGGCGCGTATCCTTGAGCCGATATATGCTTTTTTTACTCTGTTGAAGTATCCGTCGTCAATGTCTTTTCCGAGAAGCTCCGCCTCGTTCAATACTTCCCCGTATATTTTTTCGGCGTCGCGCCCTTCTCCCGCGAGTATGACAGATATGCTGTTCGGGAAGAACATAGCGGACGATTCAAAGTCGGCACCTATCATGCCGTTTCCGTAGAGTCTCGAATAAAGCGGTGATGAAGGTCCTCCCAGAACATCGGCGGCGAGCTCCGCCGTTACGCGCTTTTTCATGCCCTGTTCACCGTTTGTAACCGTTTCATACTTTGCGCCTATTGCAAACATTGGAACGGCAACTTCACACTTCTCGCTCACGTGCCGCTTCCTAACCGAATAAGGTTCGCATCCGTAGTCCCTGCTCGGGAGCGATACTCTTTCACGAGGCATCATGCTCTCTGCGGTGGATATTATCTTTTCGGCAGAAACATCCCCCGCAACACACAGTGTCATATTTGATGGCACATAAAATGTGTTATAACACTTAAACAGTATTTCGCGTGTTATTTTTCCGATGCTCCCGACCGTTCCTATAATGGAATCTTTTGCCGGGTGTACCGAATACAGTGCCGACATAAGATTTTCATACACACGCCACGACGGACGGTCGTTCACCATTCCTATTTCCTGACCGATTATTCCCTGTTCCTTCCGCACATTTTCATCTGTAAAGTACGGAGACATTACAAAATCGAGCAGTATTTCGAGGTTTTTCATAAATTTTTCGGTGCCCGAAAAATGGTATGCTGTCATGGTTTTGCTCGTAAATGCGTTCGGTGATGCTCCGGTTTTCGCAAACGTTTGCAGGGCATTCCCCCCGTCGGGCTGCTCAAACACTTTGTGTTCAAGAAAATGCGCCACGCCGAGCGGAGACGTATATAACTCCCCGTCATGCGTGAAGGAGATATCTATTGAGCCGTAATTCACGGCGAGCATAGCATATGCGCGCTTGAAACCCGCTTTCGGAAACACGCATATTTTAAGCCCGTTTCCGCAGGTATGCGAAATCATCTGCTGATTAAGCGCGTGGTAAGAGTTTAGTTTCATCCGTGCTCCCCTCCAATCCCGTAAGAAGATATGTTATTGCGCGCTTAAAACCCTTTGCGCAGGAAATAATATCATCGGCTGAAATTTTTTTGACCTTCAGAGACAGTTCTTCCGGTGTTCTTTCATCGCCCGACACGGCGGCGCGGAGCCAGAAGCCCTCCTGAGAAAACGGTGAGTCGTCAATCGTTGCAAGGTCGTCAAGCATACCCTTTCTAGCGTTCTTTATTTCCTCATCGGTTATATCTCCCGCGACACACGCGGAAAGCTGTTCCGTCATTGCCTTTTCTGCTTTTTTTTCATTTTTGGGGTCTATTCCGCAGTACATGAACAGCGTATTTTTAAAGGAATCATACACCGAACCCGTAAAATAGCACAGTGAATTTTTCTCACGGACGTTCACAAACAGCTTAGACGTTGTTCCTCCGCCGAGTATTGCGGAAAAGAGCTTTGCCGTATAAACGTCTGCATTCTCGTTATACAATCCGACAAGCAGATTTGCCTGAGAGACGTCCATTTTTTCGCATACTCTGCCCGACTCCGTATACACGGGCTTTTCCGACTCGATTCCGCCGTTAAATCTTCTTTTGACGCGCGTGAACATTTTCTTTATTTCACGCTCAACTTCGTCTGCCGAATAATTTCCGCAGAAAAATACCTCGCACGGAAACTCCGCAATTACCTTCTTATAATACTTAAACAGCGAATTTTCATCTGCCCGCTCCGCCGCTTCCTCCGTTCCGAGTTCGCTTACGGCAAACGGAGTTCCCTGCAAAACTCTTTCGGACGCACGGAGGTATGCGTAATTCAGCTTACTGTTAATTTCGGTTTTTATTTCATCGATGAGGTTCGCACGTTCACCGTCAACATAGTCGCGGCGGAATGCGCCGTGCTCAGTCTTTGCATCAAACGCAATCTCTCCGAGAAGCTCGGCCACATCGGGAAGTAGCTTTTCTTCCGACTCTACAAAATCGCATATGAACCCGCTCCCGATAACATCGCCGTATTTTCTCGAGACAGCCTCGATTCTCGCACCGTACATTTCATCAAGCGCGGCGGCAAGAGATTCCATATCGGGATGCTTTGCTGTTCCGCGTCTCAAAATCCGCGGAACAAGCGTAATCATCGATGCTGTGTCCTCGCTCATTTTTGACTTGAACTGGACAGACAGGCAGTTAGTTTCAAATCTGTCGGTTTCTATTACCCGCAGCTTAACACCGGGCAATATTTCTTTATATGTCATTTCCAAAACACTATGCCTCCTTTGCAAACGACGTATTTAACCGAGTTATATTATACACAATTTTTCCAATCATTACAACATCAAAGCATTAAAAAAGCTCCTAATTTATCTTTCCCGCTTGACAAAATGCGGTGTTTATGGTAAAATACCAAATTGTAAAGCGATATAACTTTACAAAAGGAGGTTTTTACGTGAGAAACGTGTCTTTTGAACTTACGATGCTGTTTGATTTCTACGGCGATATTCTTACGGAAAAACAGCGTGAAATTTTTGACCTTTACTACAACGAAGATTTATCTCTTGCGGAGATTGCGGAACACCTTTCGATTACGCGCCAAGGCGTAAGAGACAGCATAGTCCGCTCCGAAGAAATTCTCAGAAAATTTGAATCGAAGCTCGGGCTTGCGGAGAAATACGGGCGTCTTTCCGAAAGCGTTCGTAAGATTATCGACTGTGCCGAGCGAATCAGGATTGTCAATGATACCAATTTCAGAAACTCCGAGCTTGACAAATGCACGGCCGACATTATAGCCTGTGCTGAGTCGCTTGATGTCTGATTACCAATTATAACGGAGGCAGTAAATGGCTTTTGAAAGTCTAAGCGAAAAAATAACTTCAGCTTTTAAGAAGCTTCGTTCCAAGGGCCGTCTTACCGAGCGCGATATAAAAGAGGCCATGCGCGAGATTAAGCTTGCCCTTTTGGAGGCAGACGTAAATTTCAAAGTTGTGCGGGACTTCACGGCAAAGGTTTCGGAGCGTGCAGTGGGCGCAGAGGTTCTTGAAGGACTCAATCCGGCGCAGCAGCTTGTTAAGATTGTCAACGAGGAAATAACGTCTCTTATGGGCGGTGAGGGCGAAAAGCTTAACATCTCACCAAAGCCGCCGACCATTGTCATGTTCGTAGGACTTCAGGGTGCGGGAAAGACGACGAATATTGCAAAACTTGCTTCGTATATGAGAAAAACGGCGTCCAAACGCCCGCTTCTTGTTGCCTGCGATATTTACCGTCCCGCCGCAATTAAACAGCTTGAGGTTTTGGGAAATCAGTTGTCAATTCCCGTCTTCAAGGCCGAGGGCAAAACGCCCGTTGAAATTGCGTGCCTTGCGCGGGAACACGCGGTAACCCACGGAAACGACATGGTTTTCCTCGACACGGCGGGCCGTCTTCACATAGACGAGGAGCTCATGAACGAGCTTAAGGCAATTAAAGAAGCCGTGAACCCGACGGAAATCATGCTTGTAATAGATGCAATGAGCGGTCAGGATGCCGTTACGACCGCGTCCTCATTTAACGATGCGCTTTCGATAGACAGCGTATATCTCACAAAGCTTGACGGCGATGCAAGAGGCGGTTCCGCGCTCTCCGTAAGAGCCGTTACGGGGAAGCCGATTAAGTTTATCGGCACGGGCGAAAAGCTCGACGGAATCGAGCCGTTTCATCCGGAAAGGATAGCCTCAAGAATACTCGGAATGGGCGATATTCTTTCTCTTATCGAGAAGGCAGAGCAGGCATTTGACGAAAAAAAGGCCGTTGAACTCGAAAAGAAGATACGTGAAAATTCTTTCACACTTACCGACTTTCGCGAGCAGATGCGCCAAATGCAGAGCATGGGTCCCATGTCGGACTTGATTAAAATGATTCCGGGGATTGACCCGAAGGCGCTTCAGGGCGCGAAGATAGATGAGCGCGCGATTTACAGAATTGACGCGGTGATATCTTCCATGACACCCGAGGAGCGCGACAATCCGTCAATTATAAACTTCAGCAGAAAAAAGCGCATAGCGGCGGGAAGCGGTGTCTCGGTCGAGGATGTTAATAAGCTCTTAAAGCAGTTTGAGGCATCTAAAAAGATGATGAAACAGATGACAGGCGGCGCTGCTATGGCAAAGAAAATCCCTCGCAGTATGCGCCGAAAAGGCGGTTTCCCCTTTTCTTTCTAATTCGTAAGCAAACACTTTATATACATTTGCTTTATAAAAATTTGGAGGTGAAATTCACATGGTAAAGATTAGACTTCGCAGAATGGGCGCGAAAAAGTCCCCGTTCTATCGTGTTGTTGTTGCCGATTCAAGATTCCCGCGCGACGGAAGATTTATCGAAGAACTCGGAACATACAATCCGCTCACGGAGCCGGCCGAAATCAAGATAGACAACGACCGCGCCCTCGAATGGATTAAGAAAGGTGCTCAGCCTACAGACACGGTTAAGGCACTTCTTAAGCGCACAGGCGCAATCCAGTAATTCCGGGAGAGGTGAGCGGAAAAATGAAAGACCTTTTAACTTACATTGCAAAAAGCCTTGTCGGAAATCCCGATGCCGTCAGTGTTACTGAAGTAACCCGCGACGATTCTCTCGTTCTGGAGATTCGCGTTGCGCCGGACGACATGGGCAAAGTTATCGGCAAACACGGCCGTATAGCGAAGGAAATTCGCTCTATTATTAAGGCCGCAGCTCTTAAAGATAACATCAAGGTATCGGTTGACATAGTTGACTGATTGCTGAATTCGGGACTGCCGAACACGGCAGTCCCGAATTTAACTTATGAGGTGTATTATGGAACTTATTGAAGCAGGTAAAATTGTCAATACTCACAGCGTATACGGTGAAATTAAGGTTCAGCCGTGGAGCGATACGGACGACTTTCTCTGTGATTTTGACATTATTTATATAGACGAAAAGCCTTTTAACGTCGAACGTGCCAGAGTACACAAGAATTGTGTGCTTCTCAAGCTCTCGGGGATAAACAGCTTAAACGAAGCTGAAAAATACAGAAACAAGACCGTTTCAGTGGACAAGAGCGAGGTTGAACTCGATGAGGGAAGCTTCTTTATCGAAGATTTAATAGGGCTTCGTGCCGAGGACAAGGACGGAATCGTTCTCGGAAAAGTCTGCGATGTTTTTTCCCTTCCGTCAAATGATGTCTATGTAATCCGCGGCGAGCATGAATATATGATACCGGCCGTTTCCGAGTTCATACACGGTGTGGATACGGAAAACGGAATCATCCATGTATCCACCATTCCCGGAATGCGTGTCGAGAAGGGCGGTAACAAGAATGAGAATTGACATTATGACATTATTTCCCGAAGCATGCGACGCAATGATGAGCGAAAGCATAATCGGACGCGCGCGCGCCGCGGGAAAGCTCGAAATAGGCTACTATCAGATACGCGATTATACCAAAAATAAACAAAAACAGGTTGACGACTACCCATACGGCGGAGGCATGGGAATGGTCATGTATGCCGACGCTCTCTATAATTGCTGGGCGGATATTAAAGGCAATTCTCCCGAAGCTCACACGATATACATGTCTCCGCAGGGCTCTGTTTTTAATCAGGCAAAGGCCCGTGCGCTTTCAAAGGATTACTCGCACATAATCCTTGTCTGCGGTCATTACGAAGGCATTGACGAGCGTTTTATTGAGGAATGTGTTGACGAGGAAATATCAATAGGAGACTTTGTTCTCACAGGCGGAGAAATTCCCGCAATGGCCGTTACGGATGCTATCGCACGTATGATTCCCGGAGTTCTCTCAGATGAGGAATGTTTTTCGGAGGAGAGCCATTTTGACGGTCTTTTGGAATATCCGCAGTATACCCGTCCGTCAGTCTGGCACGGTCGTGAAGTACCCGAAATTCTGCTGTCGGGACATCATGAAAACATACGCAAATGGCGGAGAGAGCAGTCAATAATCCGCACATTGGAGAAGCGCCCAGATATGATTGATTCGGCTCCGCTTACTCCGCGCGAGAAGCTCTTCGTTGCCGAAAAGCTCAAGCACGGCAAGTAATGCTGCACACCGCAATATACATAGAGAAAATCGCAAGCGTCGGATTAAGCGCGTTGTGCATAGCGCACACGGCGCAGAGAGAAAACATTCCCGCCACCGATATCACCGCGAGAATATGCGATATTGCATAACCTGTTCTCTCACCGAACATGAGCAGAGACGCAGACAAAACTATTCTCCCTCCGTCGAGCGGATATACGGGTATCAGATTTATAAGCGTAATTACCACGTTTATACCTATGAAGTAGTCAAGAACCGTTGTTTTTAATATTCTTGCCGCTGCAAGGCACAAAAGCGCGCAGATAATTCCTGCGAGCGGACCTGCGGCGGCTATTATTATTTCCTTTTTATACGGCATAAGCGCAAGCTCGGGAACTTCTATTTTCATCCCGAATACCCTGATGCCGACTTCCTCAACGGTTCCGCCGCACAGCCTTATTGCAAAAATATGCGCCGTTTCATGCAGTGTCATCGCAAGGAGAGTATACAAAAGCGCCCCGTTCTTATCCAGGACGTAGAGCAGGCATACGAGTGCCAAGAACGGCACACTAACCTTAACCCTGCACCTCATATTGTTGACGGGGATATATAGAGCGCGGGGTCGAGACGGATATTATTTGCTCTTATTTCAAAGTGCAGGTGCGGGCCCGTTGACATTCCCGTACTGCCCACCTCACAGACCTTCTGCCCAAGCTTTACCTTTTGGCCCTTTTTCACTACCACTTTGGAATTATGGCCGTAAAAGCTGTAAAAACCGCCCGCGTGGCTTATCCTCACATAGTTTCCGTATGTGGAATTTCTGCCGGTTTCGACTACTGTTCCGTCAGCGAACGCACCTACTGCCGTACCCTTTTTCGCCGCTATATCGAGTCCCGTATGGAAGCTTGCGTCGGTTATTATCGGGTGGTCGCGGTATCCGAACTTCGACGTTATCACTCCGCGGAGCGGTGTTGCGTATTTAAAGCCCAGCGTCTTTTTCTCATAACTGCAATATGAGGGCGGCGGGATTCTGAAAACCTCGGCCTTGGTATCGTCCGACAGCTCCTCATTAGTCATTTGAAAGCTCAGTGCTTCCGCACTGAGCCTCTTCTCTTCCTCTGCATTTTTTTCGAGTTCTTTTTTTATTTCTTCTTCAATTTCCTTTCCCTGTTCTCCTATGTAATAATCATTTCCGAATACGGCCGTATCACTCTGAGCGGTCTCCTTTTCTTTTGTTCCGAACACTGCGGAGATGCCCTCATCAAGCTTTGCCGCACGGCTCACCGCTTCAACAGCCTCACTTACCTGCATTTCCTCATTTACCCTCCGGGAGATTTTATCGAGCATCGGCGAATTTGTATACTTGAGTATAAATGCGGCAGCAATTATCCCTGCGCAAATCATGAGGCGCAGATACACAAACCCGTGTCCGCTCTTTTTCTGCTGTGTTCTCGGGTAATACCTGTTTCTGTTAGGTGCAGTCATCTTTTTCACCCCTCACAGAAGATTATATGAAACAGACAGGGCGTTAATAACAAAAACCGCTCTGTCTGTTTAAAAAGAACAAGCTTTATTCCGTTTTATATCCTCAAGCGCGTCCTCAAGCTCCTTTCTCGTACAGAGCATATTCACTGCCGAGAGAAATGCGTTTGCCGTAATTAAGTGCGGAAGTCCGAGCTTTTCAGACAGTTTATTTCTTATCTTTGCGCTGTTCTCCCCGCCCGAGAGTCCGAGCAGATACATATCGCTTTTGGTAAGCTCCGCCGAGGCTTCCCGCGCCTTGCCGTCAAATGTTGCCCCTGCTGCGGAAAGGGCATTTTCTATCACTTCGGGTGTCATTCCTTCCACCCCGAGCATACCCTCTTTCGAGGGTGCGCTTTTTCGCCGTTCCTTTCCCTCTATTTCAGGTATATACGCATGCTTTACAACACCGTTTTTTACGATTCCTCTTATATAGTTTCTTATGACAAAGCCCGCGCTGTCGCTGTCCGTGAGGATGATTATGCCGTTTTTCACGGCGAGCATCCGTATCAGCTTCTTTTTTTCTTTATCATTGAATACGCCAAAGCCCGATGTTTCTACTATATGGGCATCCACACACTGCTTGAGCTTATTTAAATCATATTTTCCCTCTACTATTATTGTCTCGGAAACATGCTTCATTCTTTTTCCTCCGCGGCAATGGCAGCAACGAGCATAGAGAGTTCTTCCCAGCCCGCGCCGAACTTGAGACGGCGGTCCGAGTCTTCCGCATGCTTTATTGCGCTCTGCAAGCCCTTCTTTGTCATCTTTTTTGACGCGGCAATCATTTTCTTCGCGGGATAATCGCTTTTGAACCCGAAGGCGCGCATGACATCCGAACTCCCTCCGCCGCGCCCGCAAATGAGCTTTGTTCCGTAAAGACGGCGGAACTGCGAAGCGACAAGTGCAAGTGTCGGTATCGGCTCCTCGCGCTGCTGTTCAAGCTCGGAGAACACAACAAGTGCCTTTGCATAATCCTTCTCTGCCACCGCGTTGGCCGCATCAAATACGGCAGAGCTCACATTCCGCGTTGCAACTGCTTCTATATCTGCGCGGGTTATTGTTTTCTTGCGGGAATATGCAGATACTTTTTCTATCTCGGGAATGAGGGTCTGCATTATTTCACCGCAATAGAAAAGCAGATAATCGGCTGTATCCTCATCGATATCCTTATCGTTTGCCGAGAACCTCCGTTTCACCCATGAAACGAGGTCGGTGTGCGATGCTTTTTCAAACTCGACGAGAGATGCTATTTTTTCGATAGTTTTATATGACTTTTTGCGTTTATCGGGTTTATATTCTATATTTGCATAGACAAAAATCAATATGCAATAATCCGGAATGTCCGATATGAATTTTTCCGCTTCGTCTCCTGCCGAAAAAATATCGAAATCTCGGACCGCCACAACCTTTTTTTCGCTCATGACGGGGTAGCTTTCCACGCTTTCCGAAATTTTTGAAATATCTGTTTTTTCGTTTATTATTGTCACATTAAATTCGGGCATGGCGTCTCCGACGGACTTCTTGATAATTTGAGAAAGATAGTATTCGCGCAGATATCCTTCCTCACCGAAGAAAACATATACTCCGTTTATATTATCTGTCTTCAATTCTTCTTTAAGCTCGCGCAGAGACTTTAACATAAATTTTCCTCCTAACCGGAAACGAAAGTAACCGTCCCGTCAAGGTCGGTTCTGTATACGGTTGAACCTATATTTTTAAAACGGCAGAGCGTGCTGTCCGACGGGTGGCCGTAGTTGTTATCTTTTCCGACGGATACAACGACAATTTCGGGAAGAATTTTATCGAGGAAAGCGAGAGAGTTTGACGTATCCGCCCCGTGATGTCCTGCAACAAACGCGTTGCAGTCGGGAACTTCGTCCAATATTTCATACTCATAGTCGGACGGCAAATCGCCGGTTATCATTGTTTTATAATCATCGGTCCCGACAATTACGACCATGCCGTTTTCGTTTTCATCGTCCGAATATTCGTATTCATCATCTTGGAACACCATCATCTTGACCTTTATTTCTCCGACCTCAAGCTCTGTATCCTCATCAACATAGACCACGTCTTTATCGCTTGCGCTGCCGAGAATTTTATGGGTTCCTTCCGATGTTCTGTCTGCCTCCGGAATATAAATCTTTTCGACTTCGGAAATCCCTATCAGACGTTTTGCCCCGTTTGTATGGTCATCGTGCATATGCGTAAATATCAGCGCGTCTATCTTATCTACACCGAGTTTGAGCATTTGAGCGCGAACGGCATTGCAGGCATCCTTACTTCCACCGCAGTCAACTATCACGCAATCATGCCCGTGAGTTATGTACACGCATTCGCCCTGACCGACATCAAGTACGTCAAAACGGACTTTGTCCTGCTCTGCCGTTGCCGCAGAGTTTGCGGATATTGCTATTCCGGCGCAGACAGCAACCGATGCTCCGATACAGATGATACTGCGCCGAATGCGGTCTGTTCCGAAAATAAATACAGCTATAAACATCACTATTATATAAAGTGACAGTATAATCCATGAGGGCGAGCCCGTATAGATTTCGGCAAACGGTATTGACGCAAGCCACGAAGAAATAACTCTTGCAGTTTTACAAACCGCAGCCGTGCCGACACCAAAAAGTTTCGCAAGCGGTGTGCAGACAATTCCGAGAATTGTGCCTATGATGCCGAACGTGAATGCCAAGGTAATAAATGTATCAAGTATCATATTTGAAAACGGTGCTATAATTGATACGCTGGCATAAGTATAACACAAAATCGGGAATGTGAAAACCCCTGCCGACAATGATACCGAAATTGTCGCACAAAGTCCGAGGAGGGTACGTTTTATCCGCCTGTTTTTTATTTGTATTCCCGATATGATTGCCGAATATATTTTGCCCGATAAAACGATTATTCCGAACGTTGCTGAGAAAGACAAGAGAAATCCTGCATCTGACGCGCAATAAGGGTTTTGCGCGACAAGGATAATTCCTGCCGTGAACAACGCGGTCAAAGGGTCGTATTCCCGTTTCAGAAGAGGTGCAATAATTATCATTGACTGCATTATAACCGCGCGCATAGCGGATTGCGGTGCTCCGACAATCAAACCGAATAAAAATATTATCGGAATTATTATAAGCCGCAATTTATGCTTCCGCAGAATTTTAATGAGCAGCCCCGCAATGAGTGATATATGCAGACCCGAGACCGCCATTGCATGGAGCATACCTGTTCTGCGCAGATTATTGTAATCCGCATCGGACAGTTTGCTCTTATCTCCCAATATGAGTGAACGGAGAAATGCCGATGTGTCCGCGTCATACAGCGAGTCCATCTTATTTTTGAACTGATTTGAGAGGTATTCGGGAATAAACCTCAGCGGTACGGTATCGGCGCGCCGGCTCAGCCTTATATTCTTTGCATACGCAAAAGCCGACACTCCCCGAGACCTGTAGTACGACTTCTGACTCGGAAAACCTTCTTCATCCAACTCGTTTATAGAAATTACCGCCGTTATAACATCACCCGGGCGCAGGTTATTCGGAACTGCGTCCGTATTTACTATAACCTGCGGTTTCCGCAGGCCGCCGCACAGAATTTCTGCGCGGAATGTAATATTATTTCTGTCTGTTTCCTCACTGTATGAACACACCCTGAGTTCTGATTCGAATTTACTTTTCTCCAGAACCTCGCGCGGGAGTGCCGACACAGAACAGTAGAACGTCTGCCAGATTATACACAAGACAGCGGCTGCTATCATAACCCACGCGCACCTGCGATACGAAGGGATTCGCGTCAGCAATATAACAAATCCGAAAAACACGGCAGACGTCAATAAAACTGATAATGCACTGTTACAAACAGTGCATGCAATCGCTGTAAAAATAAATGCGACTCCGAATGATACCAAAACTCTGTTCTTCAATGTAAAATCCACTCACAAAATGACAAATTCTCTCACAAAAAACAACTACGGCAATTTGCAGAAACCTGCAAATTGCCGTTTTTCTGATTACGACTTATATTTTGTCGTTGCTTCCGAGAACGCTTACTATCTTGTGCTTTACAAGCTCCTTGATGTTAGCGCGTGCCGGAGAGAGGTACTGACGCGGGTCAAAATGGTCCGGATGCTCATTGAAGTACTTACGGATTGTGCCCGTCATAGCAAGGCGAATATCAGAGTCGATATTAATCTTACATACTGCCATGCCTGCCGCCTTGCGGAGCATTTCCTCGGGAACGCCCTGTGCGCCCGGCATATTTCCGCCGTTTGCATTAATCATTTCAACATACTCGGGGATGACTGACGATGCGCCGTGAAGAACAATCGGGTACTTCGGGAGGCGCTTTGAAACTTCCTCAAGTATATCAAAACGAAGTCTCGGGGTGCCTTTGAACTTATATGCCCCGTGGCTTGTACCGATTGCGATAGCAAGAGAGTCAACGCCCGTGCGTGTAACAAACTCTTCAACCTCGGCAGGGTTTGTGTACTGTGCGTCCTCTGCCGAAACGTTTACATCGTCCTCGATTCCGGCAAGCTTTCCGAGCTCGCCCTCTACTACGACTCCGCGCTCATGAGCATACTCTACGACTTTTTTTGTAAGCTCGATATTCTCTTCAAAAGAATATTTAGAGCCGTCTATCATAACGGAAGTGAATCCGCCGTCGATGCACGACTTGCAAATTTCAAAGCTGTCGCCGTGGTCGAGGTGAACACAAATCGGAAGGTCTGTATCCTCAATAGCGGCTTCGATGAGCTTCATGAGATATACATGCTTCGCATATTTTCTTGCTCCCGCGGAAACCTGAAGGATTATCGGGGAATTAACTTCCTTGGCAGCTTCCGTGATACCCTGGACAATTTCCATGTTGTTTACGTTGAAAGCGCCGATGGCGTATCCGCCCTCATATGCTTTCTTGAACATTTCTGTTGAGGTTACGAGTGGCATACAAACATCTCCTTACTTTTATAACACATTATAGTTTACCACATTTCGTCGGAAAATCAAGAACAAATTTATTATACGGGTAATTTATTCATTTGATATCACTTTTTCGGCGGCGACTACGCTCTCGGTTCTCGTGAAATTAAGAGAGTCAAAGTAGCTTGACACGCCTTCCCCGCCCTCGTCAATATACACTATCCTTATGACGTGCTGGCGGACAAGCTGTTCCGTCATATGTTCAATGGTTTTTTTTGCGTACATATCTCCTGCCGGTGAGTGCGGGTAACATATCTCCTGTATTCGGAAATCGTTTCTTCCGTCTGAACGGTTCTTCATATTACCCATTATGAACCCGCACGGAAGTCCGTTATTGTCCATTGTGATATAACCCATAAATCCCGGTGCTTTTGCAATGGCAAAAAGACGTGCGTATGCGGATGAATACGTCCATTGACCGTTCCACGGGGCCTTATTTGCCGTTCCGACAAATATCATCGCGGCATTTTTTACATTTTCAAGCGTTATTGTCAAAAAACGCACACTTTTCACCTCACCTCATATATGTATCGCATATAAGATAACATATTTCGTGCATTTTTGCAAGAAAAAGTATTTTATCAGCCAAAAAGCGAAATCTGGCTTGTATTCGGAATATCCTTCAGGACATTATTTGACGAGAGCATCTCTATTACGCCCTTTGAGACCTTACTGCAGCGCGTCTGAATTTCCTCAACCGACATAAACTTTCCGTTTTGGCGCGCGTCTACAATGTTTTGGGCAGCTATCTCACCGAGACCGCCTATCGCCGTAAACGGCGGACGAAGTCCGTTCTCTGTAATGAGGAACTTTTTCGTATCCGACTCGTAGATGTCTATCGGCTCAAATTTAAATCCGCGCTTATAAAACTCATGGCAGACTTCGAGCGTTACGAGCATATTCTCTTCCTTTTGCGTCTTTTTCTCCATGGCGTTGAGTTCCTGCATTTTTGACAGCACGACGTCGTCCCCGTTTGTCATGACCGCCGCGTCAAATGCCTTTGCCCTTATTGAAAAATATGCGGCATAGAACGCCTTTGGGTGGTGTACCTTAAACCATGCAATTCTGAACGCCATCATTACATATGCGGCAGCATGCGCCTTGGGGAACATATACTTAATCTTCTTGCACGAATCGATATACCATTGCGGAACGTTGTTCTTTTCCATTTCCTCTATCCATTCGGGTTTCAGACCCTTGCCTTTACGCACGCTTTCCATTATGGTAAACGACAGCTTAGGCTCTACCCCGCAGCTTATGAGATACAGCATGATATCGTCTCGGCAGCATATTACCTCGCGGAGGGTTGCCGTTCCGCTTCGTACGAGCGTCTGTGCATTATTCAGCCAAACGTCCGTTCCGTGAGAAAGTCCCGATATACGTATGAGCTCGTCAAACGTCGTCGGTCTTGTATCAAGGAGCATTCCGCGCACGAACTGCGTGCCGAACTCGGGTATGGCTACGCTTCCCGTTTTTCCTATTATTTCATCCTCTTCTATTCCGAGTGAATCAAGGCTTGTGAATATGCTCATCGTGTCGGGGTCGTCAAGCGGTATCGCCCGCGCGTTGCAGCCTGTCAAATCCTCGAGCATTCTTATTATGGTCGGGTCATCGTGTCCGAGCATATCGAGCTTCAGCAGATTATCGTGTATGGAATGGTAATCAAAGTGCGTTGTTATTATATCCGAATCCTTATCGTCTGCCGGATGCTGGATAGGCGTAAAATCATATATTTCCTTATCCTTAGGTACTATCATTACACCGCCCGGGTGCTGACCCGTTGTTCGCTTTATTCCCGTGCATCCGATTGTTATTCTGTTCTCCTCGGCGCGCGTCATATTGAGTCCGCGCTCCGCCGCATACTTTTTCACATACCCGTATGCCGTTTTGTCCGCGACCGTTCCTATCGTTCCCGCTCGGAATACGTGTCCTTCGCCGAACAGGTCGATAACCTGTCCGTGCGCCGTAGACTGATACTCGCCGGAGAAGTTTAAGTCTATATCGGGAGTTTTGTCGCCGTCAAAACCGAGGAAAGTCTGGAACGGAATATTGAATCCGTCTTTAATCATCTTATACCCGCATTTTTCGCACACATGGTCAGGCAGGTCTGCGCCGACGGCATAATCGCCTTCTATATCGAACACCGACGCCTTGCACTCGGGGCATCGGTAGTGCGGCGGCAATGCGTTTACTTCTGTTATTCCCGACAAAAACGCAACGAACGATGAGCCGACGGAACCTCGTGAGCCGACAAGATATCCGTCTGATACCGACTTTGTAACAAGCTTCTGCGCAATCATGTACATAACGTCGAAATCATGTCCGATAATCTTTGAAAGCTCGTACTCAAGCCTTTCGCGCACTGCATCGGGGAGAGTTTCACCGTAGAGCTCATACGCCTTTTCATAGCAGAGGCGTTTAAGCTCATCTTTCGAGCCTTCAATTGACGGCGGATACTGTCCTTCCGGTATCGGACGTATATCATCGCACATATCCGCAATTTTATTCGGATTTGTTATTACAACCTCGCGTGCCGTCTCCTCGCCGAGATATGAAAACTCAGCAAGCATTTCATCCGTACTCTTAAAGTAGAGAGGAGCCTGATTATCCGCATCCGAGAAGTTCTTTCCCGCCATAAGCACCCTGCGGTACACCTCGTCATGCGGTTCGAGGAAATGAACGTCCCCCGTTGCAACAACGTCTTTTTTCAGTTCCCTTGCAAGTCTCACTATCGTTTTGTTGAACTCGCGTATATCGTCAAATGATGAGGCAATGCCGTTTTCTATCATAAACGCATTATTCTCCACGGGCTGTATTTCCAAGAAATCATAGAAAGACGCTATTTTAAGAAGCTCACTGCGCTTTTCTCCCGCAACAACAGCCCTATAAAGCTCACCCGCTTCACATGCCGACCCGATTATCAATCCCTCACGCAGTGCTTCAAGTTCGTTTTTGGGGATAATCGGGCGCTTGTTGAAGTACTTAAGATGCGAGAGTGATACAAGCTTATACAGATTTTTTAGCCCCGTGTAATTTTTCACGAGGATAATCATATGAAATCTGTTAGTCTTTCCCGAACCCTTTTTCTTTAGCTCGGAATCGAGCGCGGACACATTTGTAAGTCCGCGTTCCTCACGGAGCTTCGCAAAAATAGCACGCGCAATAAATGCCGCTGTAAGCGCATCGTCAAGCGCGCGATGATGTTCAAACTTTGGCAGAGAAAGCGCTTTCGCAACCGTATCCAGCTTGTGGTTTTTAATATCCGGCAAAACACGCCTTGACAGCTCAAGCGTATCTATATATCTGAAATTGCGTTCTATTCCCTGTTCTGCGCATGCCTCGGCGATAAAGCCGACGTCAAATTCGGCGTTATGCGCGACAATCGGACGTTCTCCCGCAAACTCAAGGAAGTTTTTTAATGCGTTTTCTATTGTCGGAGCGTCTGCCACAGTACCGTTTGATATTCCCGTAAGCTCGGTTATCTTTTCGGGTATTGCGCAATTTGGATTTACATACGTTTGAAACTTTTCGCACACTTCGCCGTTCTTCAGGATAGCCGCAGCTATTTCGATAATTTTGCATGTTTTTTTATAAAGTCCCGTAGTCTCGATATCAAGGCAGACAAATTCGCCCGAAAAATCGGCATCTACATCGCCCGTTACAATTCCCGCTTCACGGCTTCCGCTGTAATATGCCTCCACGCCGTAAATTATCTTCACTCCGTATTTCGGTCCGGCTTTCATTGCATCGGGGAACGCCTGCACCACGCCGTGGTCCGTTATTGCCACAGCCTTGTGTCCCCAATCTGCTGCGCGTTTTATGAGCTTATCCGCAGGGGTTATTCCGTCCATTGTTGACATATTTGTGTGCATATGAAGTTCAACGCGCTTCTCTATGCTTTTGTCTTCCCTGTATTTTGCTTTTCCGACAACTATATTTCTCGGACGTATTATCGTATCCCGCAAATATGTATCGTACTGCGTGCTTCCGTAGACAAAGACATATGCTCCCTTTTTCAGTTTCCCTTCAACTTCCGACAAGTCATCAAGCTTTACTCCGCGCACAACAACACGCACGGAGCCTTTATAATCCGTCATATCAAAGCTGACGATTGCTGTTCCGCGTTCCTCGAACTTCTTTGTTTCAGTCGCAAATATTTCACCTTTTACCGAGATATCGCCGAAAGCACTCTCTATTTCATTTATCGGCATATACTCTCCGAACGCAGATTTTCCTATTACTACATCTCCGTCCTCCGGGTTTAGTTTTTTATGTCCCGAAAAGCGGCTTTCCTTCTCACTACTCGCTGTACTTTTGTACTCCGTGTGTGTATCACGCTTTGGTTTCGGCTTTGATTCAGAGGCGTGTGCCTCCTGCTCTATCTGCTTTTTTATGCTTTGTATCCTCTCCTCGGCGGATACATCTTCCCCCGTTCCTGACTCAACACGCACATCCGCGCACATGGAAAATTCCGCCTCAATAGTTGACCTTATAAATTTTACGCATGAGTCAAAGAAGCCGTTCAGCCCCTTTCTGAGCTTTAACGTTACCGTGCGTTCGCCGTCAAAGCTCCACACTGCACCGCTCAAATGCCCGGTTGCCGAGGGAAAGGCGATTCTTATGCTCTCGTCAAGGAAAGAAAAAAATTCGTCGTTTAAAAGCTCTTTTTCGTAGTTGGGAATTATTTTCACAGAGTTTAACCTGTAACGTTCTTTTATTGCTTTTTCCGCACAAAAAACCGCCGAGGGCGGTATGAGCCGTTCGGCTTTAATCTGCACTGTTATTCTGTTTTCTGTTTTGTCGGCTACAAGCTTATTGATTGGCATATCGCAAAACGGTGCGATTGCCGAATCATCGAGCTTGAAAACACTGCCGAACCGCATCTTTTCTTCGTTATCCATAATTTTTTCCTAAAGCTCTTCCGCCATACTCATAAGTTCATCTACTATATCGCACATAGGAACTTTTTTTACTATCTCGCCGTGTCGGAAGAGAAGTCCTACGTTCTTTCCTCCCGCTATGCCTATATCCGCTTCAGAAGCCTCACCCGGACCGTTCACCACGCATCCCATTACAGCGACCTTAATAGGCTTATTGATTGACAAAAGCCGTTTTTCAACCTCTTTTGCGATTTCGATAAGATTTATCATACATCTTCCGCATGTCGGACACGAAACAAGCTCCGGACTGTTGTTTTCAAGTCCGAGCGAGCGAAGAATATCATATGCCGTCTCGACCTCGAGAACCGGGCTGTCTGTCAACGATACGCGTATTGTATCACCGATTCCGTCAAGGAGGAGAGAGCCTATTCCGACGGCTGACTTAATCTTTCCCATACGCGCGGTTCCCGCCTCCGTTACTCCGACATGAAGCGGGTACGGAACTTCCTCGGAAAGAAGTCTGTAAGCCTCAACCGTCATCGGAACCGATGAAGATTTTACCGACACGCAAATATCTTCAAAATCAAATTTATTGAGCAACGCGATGTGATATTTTGCCGACTCGACCATTCCGCGGGCAGTAACGCCGTATTTTGCAAGTATGTCTCGTTCGAGCGAGCCGCCGTTTACGCCTATTCTTATCGGGATATTTTTCTCTGTGCACGCCCGGACTACTGCGTGTACTCGGTCATCGCCGCCGATATTGCCGGGATTGATTCTGATTTTTGAAGCGCCTGCCGCCGCGGCCTCAAGGGCGAGCTTATAATCAAAATGGATATCGGCTACTATCGGGAGCGGCGAATGTTCCGCAATCTCCCCGATTGCGTGTGCCGCCGACTTATCGATTACTGCAAGCCGTGCGATTTTACATCCGACCGATGCAAGTTCCTCTATCTGTGCAAGTGTCTTTTTTACATCGCGTGTGTCTGTATTGCACATAGACTGCACGGCAACGGGAGCGCCGCCGCCGATTTTCACGTTTCCTACACATATTTCTCTTGTATTTTTCCTAATCATATCGTTTCCCCGAACAATTACTTAATAAAAAGCTTAACAATGTCGTTATACGTTACAAACAGCATTAACAGCATAAGCAGCACAAGCCCAGCTCCGTGGATATACCCTTCATACTTTGCGGGTACGGCTTTCCCGAATATAAGCTCTATAAGCAGAAATATGAGACGTCCGCCGTCAAGTGCGGGCAGAGGGAGCAGGTTCATTATTCCGAGGTTTATTGAGATAAACGCAAGCAGATACCATAATGACGGCATGCTCGTCTTTGCCGTATCAACCATTACTTTACCTATTCCGACGGGTCCTGACAAATCGTCCTTTGAAACCGAACCGGAGACGAGGTCGGAAAGCCCCACCGCGACAAGACGGACGAGGTTCGCGCCATTTTTCGCAACGTATCCGACTTTTTTGAAAAAGCTCGTGCTCTCTATTGCAAATTCTATTGTGCCTTCCTTCTTTTCTCCGCCCTGAGCAAGTTTTACATTTTCAAGCGTTCGTTTTTTTCCGTCCCGGATAATGTCTATTGTATGCGTATCTCCGCTGCTTCGCGTGAGTCCGACGAATATATCGTTGTAGAGGTACACCTTATATCCGTCCACCGCCGTAATCCTATCGCCGGCTTGAAGTGCATTGTCGGATATGGGAGTTCCCTGCTCGGCTGAGATGTTTGCAACAGTCGGTACATACCATTCCTTTATGGGCGCAAACACAATCGTAAGAACAAGAAAGCCTGCGAGAAGATTCATAATCGGGCCGGCTATAACTATTAAAATTCTGAACAGCACCGGGCGCGAACCGAATGCGCGCGGGTCTTCCGATTCGCTGTCCTCTCCCTCCATCGCGCAAAAGCCCCCGAACGGAAGAATACGAAGTGAATACAGCGTCTCCCCGAATTGTTTCTTTAATATTGCAGGTCCCATTCCGACGGCGAACTCATTTACGCGCACGCCCGAAAGCTTGGCGGTTATGAAATGACCGAACTCATGTATTGCAACGAGTGCTCCGAAAAGGAGAACAGCAAGAACGATATAAATATAAACCACCCCTAAAACATTGAATAGACAGTTTCCATTGCAGACAGTGATGCGTCTGTTATTTCCCCGAGAGAGGGATTTTCAATATGCCTGATTTTCCCGCGCGCAAATTCTATGCACGATGGTATTTCCGTGAATCCGATTTTTGACTTAAGGAAAAGGTCCACTGCGGCTTCGTTTGCGCCGTTAAGAATCGCGCCCGCCGTGCCTCCGCGTTCTGCCGCTTCAAGGGCAAGGTCGAGGCATCTGAAAGTATCGGTATCGGGAAGCCCGAACGAAAGATTTTTAAGCGAACCGAAGTCTATTCGGTTTCCGCCGAAGTCTTTCCTTTCGGGATATGTGAGCGCAAGCGATATGGGAGTTCTCATATCGGGAGTTCCGAGCTGGGCTATTATTGCACCGTCGCAGAACTCCGCCATTGAATGTATTATGCTTTCCCTATGAACCACTATATCGATTTTTTCAGGAGGAACATCGAACAGCCACATTGCCTCGATAAACTCGAGTCCTTTATTCATAAGCGTTGCCGAGTCTATCGTAACTTTTGCACCCATGCTCCAATTCGGATGCTTAAGAGCCTCCTCCGGCGTTACGCTTTCGAGTTCGGTGTTTGTTTTTCCGTAAAAAGGGCCGCCCGACGCCGTAAGTATTATTCGCGAAATTTCGCGCTTATAATCGCATGATGCGTGAAGCGATTGAAATATCGCCGAGTGTTCTGAATCCACCGGAATTATGCGGACGCCTTTTTCACGCGCCCGGCGCATTATAACCGAACCTGCGCAAACAAGCGTTTCCTTATTTGCAAGGGCTACGTTCTTTCCTGACTCTATTGCCGAAAGCGTCGGGCGTATACCCGCCATTCCGACAAGAGAGGACATGACTGTATCTGCCTTTGAATATGACGCGGTCTCTGTTATTCCGTCCTCCCCGCCGAGAACCCTGCATGGCGTATCAGACACACGGACACGAAGCTCCGACGCTGACTTTTCGTCCGCAAGAGCGGCAAGCTCGGGCTTAAATTCGCGTATTTGCTCCTCCATGAGTTTTACGCTTTTATTTGCCGCAAGTGCGCCCACCTTAATATTTAAGGCGCGCGCAACTTCGAGTGTTTGTGTTCCTATTGATCCGGTAGATCCGAGTATTGTGAGATTATTTACCATTACAAAATACCGCCGATTATTCGGATAAGGATATATGCCGCGGGTACGGTGAACATCGCGCTGTCTACCCTGTCAAGTATTCCGCCGTGCCCGGGAAGTATATTTCCGTAATCCTTAATATTATATTCCCGCTTTATTAGCGAAAATGACAAATCTCCCATCTGCGCGATGCAGGACAGGACAAGTGCCATTACCGCAATCGCGGGGTAGTTTATGGACACGCCTATATATCTTTCGAGAATAAATCCGAACAGCAAAAGCGACAGCACGCACGACACAATTCCTCCGACCGCACCCTCGACCGTCTTCTTCGGACTTATTTTTTCGCAGAGCCTTGTTTTACCGCAAGCCATACCTGTGAAATATGCGCCTGTGTCGGTCATCCACGCGGATATAAACGGGACAAGGAGAAGATACTCGCCGTTTTTGCTGTTTCTTATCAGGACTATTGCTGAAAACATCATCGGGAAAACAAGTCCCGCAAACAGCAGTGCAAGCGGTGCTGTGAACCTTGTCTTTTCCGGCCTCGCAAGCCATGAGGCAAACATCACGGCAACTCCCGCAAACATGGCGATAAACACGATTTTTGCAGGGAGATTGTCTATTGTGTCGGCTCCGAAAAAGAACAGAAACGGGATAACCGCCGCGAGAACACATGCCGCAAGGGAAAGTACGCGCGACTTCACTATTCCGTTCCGCATTGTCAGTTCGTATGCCGAAACGGTGCAGATTAATGCCGTTGCCGCCGCAAAGCACACGGGCGGGCACAGATACAGCACGGCAAGAAAGAGTGCAAGAGCCACGAGTCCCGAAGCTATTCTCTTTGCCATTTTACACTCCCCCGTATCTTCTGTTGCGTTTTTGAAAAGCTTCAATAGCTTTATTCAGTTCATGTTCGTCAAACTCGGGCCAAAACTTCTCCGAGAAGTACATCTCGCTGTATGCAAGCTGCCAAAGGAGGAAGTTTGAGAGACGCATTTCCCCGCCCGGGCGTATGAGAAGGTCGGGCATAGGCACACCTGCCGAATACAGGTTATCCTCTACCGTCGCTTCATCTATATCGCAGGGAGCGAGTTCGCCGTTCGTTACCTTTTTGGCAATTTTTCTTACCGCGTTTACTATTTCGTCCTTTGCTCCGTAATTCAGGCACACGTTGACCTGCATCCCCGTCATCGCTTCGGATTTTTTTTCGGCCTGTTCCATAAGCGAGAGAATTTTTCCGTCAAGTCCGTCGCGCGAACCCCAGAAGCGAAGTTTCAGGTTCTTTTTCTGAACTTCGTCTATCGTTTCTATGATATATTTTTCAAGAAGCGACATAATGGTTCTTACTTCTTCGGCGGGACGCTTCCAATTCTCGGTTGAGAATGCGTAAACCGTCAGGTATTTAATTCCTATATCATTGCAGTATGTTGCAATCTTGCGGAAATTTTCACTGCCGACGGCATGGCCTGCCGTTCTCGGAAGCCCGCGTTTTTTTGCCCAACGGCCGTTTCCGTCAAGTATTATGGCGATATGCTGCGGAAGCGACGAAAAATCTACGCCGTGGGCATGATTCTTTCTTTTGAAGATACCCATACAGGCTCCTTAAAACTCTAAGAGTTCTTTCTCTTTCTTTTCAATCATTACGTCGATTTCTTTGCAGCTCTTATCCGTAATTTTCTGAACATCTTCTTCGATTCCCTTGAGGTCATCCTCGGTTATTTCGGAATTCTTTTTCATCGCCTTGAATTTATCGATAGCTTCGCGGCGGACGTTTCTGATCGCCACTTTTCCGTCCTCACCTATTTTCTTTATCTGCTTTATGAGGTCGCGGCGGCGTTCTTCCGTAAGCTGCGGGAATACGAGTCTTATGCTTTTGCCGTCGTTTGCCGGAGTAATTCCGAGGTCGGACGAAAGAATTGCCTTCTCTATAAGTTTAAGTGCTGACGCGTCCCACGGCTGGATAAGGAGCGTTCTCGGCTCGGGAACGGACACCGACCCTATCTGCTGTATCGGAGTGGGTGAGCCGTAATAATCGACTGTTATTTTATCAAGAACCGCGGGATTTGCTCTTCCCGCTCTGACAGCCGCAAACTCAGCTGCGACAACATTGATTGACTTCTGCATTTTCTCATCAAATACGCGAATTTCCTCTTTCATAATCAAGCTTCCTTTCTTACTACTGTTCCTATTTTCTCACCGAGTAATACCCGTTTTATATTTTCGCTGTCCTTAAGCGAGAACACGATTATCGGTATATCATTATCCATTGAGAGTGATGTGGCGGTTGTGTCCATTACGTTCAGATGTCTTGCAAGCACCTCATCATAGCTTAATTCGTCAAACTTCACGGCATTCGGATTCTTCACGGGGTCGCTATCGTAAACGCCGTCAACATTTGTGGCCTTCATTATTACGTCCGCATCGATTTCCGCGGCACGGAGAACTGCCGCCGTATCCGTCGAGAAAAACGGGTTACCCGTTCCGCATCCGAAAATAACGACACGGCCTTTTTCAAGATGCCGTATTGCGCGGTTTCTTACATACGGCTCCGCAATGGCGCGCATTTCGATGGCCGTCTGCACGCGCACCGGGACTCCGAGCTGTTCGAGAACATCGGCAACCGCAAGTGAGTTAATCGTTGTTGCGAGCATTCCCATATGGTCTGCGCGTGTTCTTTCCATATGGTTTCCGCCGTCCTTGAGCCCGCGCCAGAAGTTTCCGCCGCCGACGACAATTCCGACCTCTGCTCCCATTTCAACACACTCTTTGATTGTATTGCAAACGGAATCGATAACTTCAAAATCAAGGCCGCGCTTCTTGATTCCCGCAAGAGCCTCCCCGCTGAGCTTCAGCAGGATTCTTTTATATTTAATATCGCTCAACTGAAATCACTCCCATTTCATAATTATCCTACTGTATATAATAATCGTTTTTGGCTTAATTGTCCAGCTAATTTTTTAAGTATTTGAAATATCGGCGCTGTTTTTGTTTCTCATATAGTGAAACATATATTGCTGGGCAAGCCCCGCATAATTGCCGAAACGCTTATAGTCAAATTTGCCCTTCCCGAAAAACTCCTCTATTGCACGCTTCATCCATACGTCTATCGGGAACGCGTCAAGCTTCCCCATTCCGAAAAGAAGTGTACAGCTTGCAACCTTTTCACCTACACCCTGAAATTTCAACAGCTCATGTTTTGCACTCTCGGTGTCCAAGCCTGCAATTTCTCCGAGGTCTGCATCTCCGCATGAAACACGCTTTGCCGCCTCGGCGATATATTCCGCGCGGTACCCTGCCCTCAGTGTCCCGAGCTCTTCCCTGCTCAGCCGCGCCACACACTCTGCCGACGGAAACGAATAAAACTCTTCGCCGCAAAACTCTGTTTTGTCTCCGCACATACGGCAAAGGCTCTCTACTATTTTCTTAATGCGCGGAATGTTATTGCACTGTGATATTATAAACGAACACAGCGCTTCCCACGGTTCCTGCCGAAGTATGCGTATACCCTTTCCGAATTCGCACGCACATTCAAGAGACTTTTCTCTGCTTATCTCGCGACGGATTGCCGCATAATCCCGCTCTGTGTCAAAATAATTGCGCCAAACAGCCTCATAGTCTCCATCACTGCAGATTATGTACACGTTTTTGCCTTCCGTTACGAGCTTTGCCACGCGCCCGAAAGCGATACCCGTGTATGCACCGTCTTCGTTTCTGTTCCAGCGGAATGCCTGACCGCACTCAAATATTGCGGAAGGCACAAAGTCCTCACAATTTTCGATTTTTATTTTATCAAGAACGTCGTTCATATCTTTCACCCATTCTGCGCGACTTGACAAAGTTTATATTGCTGATAAAATATATTATACACTATTTTTTGCGGAGGCACAATATGAAAGAGGTCATTTACACCATACCCATAAACGACGCATATGACGTAAAATGCGGATGCCCCGTATGCCGTCTTGAAAACAAGCTTAACGAGGAGTCTCTCGAATACGTCATGGGCGCGGCTATGATGGAGCCAGACGTCCGAATTGAAACAAACCGTCTCGGATTCTGCGACAGCCACTTTCGTAAGATGCTTCAAATGAAAAACCGTCTGAGCCTCGGGCTTATGCTCCAGAGCTATTTGCGCGAACTCTTGGAGCTCGGTTTGCCGTCCGACTGCGAAGGCGTTGGAAAGCGCGAAATGGCAGGCGTCTGCGAAAAGCTCGGCACATCATCCGATAATTGCTATGTATGTGCAAGGGTGGAGGAAAAGCTCGGCATATATATCCGAAATATCGTCTATATTTGGGCGGATAATGAAGAATTTCGCGAAAAAACACGCGTCCAAGAGTACTTTTGCCCGCGCCATCTCGCAAAGCTTGTTTCGGAAGCCCAAAAGGTTCTTCCAAGAAAGAGATATTCGGAGTTTTTGTCCGACCATTTCTTAAAAACACGCGAAATTATCCGCGGACTCGAAGCAGATGTAACAAAATTCTGCAACAGCTACAATTACAAGTTCAGAGATGTGCCGCTCAGAGAGGCAAAGAACTCGCCGGAACGCACAATAGATTTTTTGAAGGGTGATACGGAATGAGGTTTTCGGCAAGAAGTATTTCCCTGCATTCCGTGCTGATTGCCCTTTCCCTTGCGATTTCCGTTTTTGAGGGTATGCTCCCCGCATCGTTTATCCCTCTCCCCGGTGTCAAGCTCGGTCTTGCCAACATTATAACGCTGTACGCAGTATATTCACTCGGTGCTCGGAGCGCAGTCATCATCCTCGTTTGCAGATGCGTTCTCGCATCATTGTTCGGCGGCGGAGTAACCTCGCTCGTTTTTTCGCTCTTCGGCGGGATATTTGCTGTATTTGCCATGATTTTTTCAAAAAGGCTCAAATGTATCTCGATATTCGGAGTCAGCATATTGGGTTCGGCTTTTCATTCATTCGGGCAGATTATTGCAGCCTGCATTATGCTTCGTTCGGCGGCAACGGTATATTATCTCCCGATAATGCTTTTTACCTCTGTCTTCACAGGTGCTTTTACAGCTCTTTGCGCGCGCTTTCTAATCGAAAGAATAAAAAATGTATAAAAACGAAAAACTCCGTCAATAACGATATCAGGCTATTGACGGAGGTTTTTATGAAAAAATACATTTTTGAGTTTTCGATATCAATCGGACTTATCATCGCACTCTCGCTCGGCGCATACGCCAAAGACAGACAGGCAGACATTGCGGGCAAGCTTATACGTCTGCATGTCATAGCAAATTCAGACAGCGAAGAAGACCAGGCACTCAAGTTGTGTGTGCGGGATGCTGTTTTATCGGTCGTTACGGAAAAAACGCGCGGGGCTAAGAGTGTTTCCGAAGCCCGCGGGATTCTTCTTGAATCGCTTGACGAAATTAACGCGAAAGCTCAGGCGGAAATCAAAAAAAGAGGTTATTCATATACTTCAAGCACTGCATTTGAAAATGTTTACTTTCCCACAAAAGAATACGATTCATTTTCGCTCCCTGCCGGGGATTATGACGCACTCCGCGTAATAATCGGAGACGGCGTCGGAAAAAATTGGTGGTGTGTGCTGTTTCCTCCGCTCTGTGTATCCGCCGCTGAGGATACGTCGGAACTTGCGCGGAGTGCGGGCCTTGACGATGAGGAGATTAAAATTATTTCCTCCGACAATATTGAGTACAAGTTCAAATTTAAAATCGTAGAGCTTATAAACCGCGCCGCACATAAAATAAAGACCCGATAATTTTTATCGGGCCTTTATTTTTTGCGCTTTTCTTCCTCCGCTGCATGCGAGCATGACAAACAGGCAAAGTGCAATCATCATTATTACCGTTTCCGCAGCGGAATCGATATTTAATTCATTGAACACAAGTATCGCTCCCGTTATGTTAAACGCGAGGTGCAGAGTGACCGAGCTCCAGAGGCTTGTGCTTCTGACACGGACAACTGCGAGTATTATTCCGAGAACAAACGTATATGCTATTGTAATGATATCTCCGTGTGTAACGGAGAACAAAACCGACGTAAGAAACACCGAAAGACCTATTCCGCATGACGAGGCAAACATCTTAAGAAGTATTCCCCTGAACATGAGCTCCTCGACTATCGGCGCGAGTAAGGCGCAGGCGAGAAGCAGGCTCCCCGTTTCACCGTCCGGCACCGTATTTTGCGGAAGGGCGATATGAACAAGTATGTTGAGTATAATTCCCGCGGTGGCTGCCCCGAAAATGCTCCCAAAGCTTGCATACGACATTCCCGAGTATGCGAAAACATTTCGCTTTTTTATGGCAAAAACGACAAAGACGGTCAATATTACAAGAGCGTATGATATAAGAAGAACAACCGACGACTTCCCCGTAAGAAACGATGATATATATTCGAGAAAATCCGAAAACTCCATGACTGACGCGCCGTAGTCCATTGCGGCTTTTACGCTGTAATACACTACGAGCAGGAGCGCCGATACCACCCCCGAAAGGAGGTACAGCAGATAACAGTCAAGTGCGTATAAAAACTTTATGGCATTATTTTTCAACTTCTCATCTCCGCCGTTTACTTTTTGTCTACCAGAGCTTCTCCGACTTTATATATATCTCCTGCTCCCATGGTAAGCACGAAATCGCCGTCTCTCACCGTGTTTTTGAGTTCTGTGAGTATATTGTCAAACCCGCTTATCCATTTTGAGCCCGGAACTAAATCGGATATTGCAGAGGAGTCTATTCCTATATCGTTTTTTTCGCGCGCCGCATAAATATCGGCTATTATTACCTTATCCGCTTTCTTCAAAGCCTCCGCAAAATCGGCGCAGAGAGCCTTCGTTCTGGAATATGTGTGCGGCTGAAACACGCATATTACCCTTCCCTCCTGTGCTTTTTTAACGGCGGACAATGTGGCCGAAACCTCGCTCGGGTGGTGAGCATAATCGTCATACACCTTAGCCCCGCGAAATTCGCCTTTATATTCCATGCGCCTTCCCACACCTGTGAAACCGGCAAGCGCCGCTGCAATGTCATTTTGCGAGATGCCCATAAACAGGGCTGCGGCCGCCGCGGCAAGCGCATTTTTAATGTTGTGCTCACCGATTACGGACAGACGTATGTCTGCTGCCTTCTCACCGTGATAAACAAGCTCGAATGTAGGAAATCCGTGGTTATAGCTTATGTTCCGTGCCGTTACGTCGCATCCGTCGGTAAGTCCGAAGGTTATGATTTTTTTGTCGGTTCCCGAAACGGCGCGCATAGCGTTTGCATCATCTCGGTTTACAACTATAACACCGCCGTCTTTCACGTTGCCGGCAAATTTACCGAACGATTTTACAATGTCGTCTATGCCGGAGAAGAAATCGAGGTGGTCGGCTTCTACGTTGAGTATTATCCCTACCGTCGGTTTGAAATTCAAAAATGAATTGCAGTATTCACACGCTTCGGCTATAAACAATTCGCCGTGCGCTATGCGGAGAACACCGCCGATTTCCCTCATATCGGCGCCAATCATTACCTCCGGGTCTTTCCCCGCGGCAAGCGCGATGCAGGTCATCATGGCCGTTGTGGTTGTTTTCCCGTGAGTTCCCGATACGCAGACAACCTTAGGAAATTCTTCCATAAGCACGCCCCAAGCCTCTGCGCGTTCAAAAACGGGGATTCCGAGTTCACGCGCCCTTATCACTTCCGGATTCGTATCCTTAATCGCCGAAGTTCTGATAACCGCATCCGCCCCATCGACATTTTCGGCGCGATGACCGATTGTAACATCTATTCCGAGCGCGGAGAGACGTTCGGCATACACGCCGTTTTTCATGTCCGAACCGCGGGCTGTTACTCCGCGTGCGCGCACCGCCTCGGCAAGTGCGCTCATGGATACTCCGCCTATGCCTATAAAGTGAACAATTTTTCCCTTATCAGAAAGAATTGATTTATTGCCTTCCGTCATTACTCATTCTCCGTTCCAAGAAATAACTTTCAACCCATGTATTTTATATTATACTCCGGATAAAATATATTATATTATTTTACAGCGGAAATGTCTACTAAATTTGAAAAGAAAGGTGAATTTCATATGGAAATCACAGACATCAGGATTCGCAGGATTTCAGAGGATTCTAAAATGCGCGCGATTGTTTCGGTTACATTTAACGACGAGCTTGCCGTACACGATATTAAGGTTATACAGGGACATGACAAGCTTTTTCTTGCCATGCCGTCGCGCAGACTCCCGAACGGAGGATTCAGCGACATTGCACACCCGACAAACAAGGAGCTCCGCGACAAAATTGAAAAGGCGGTTTTAGACGAATATTCGCGTTTTCTCGCCGGTGATATGGGAAACTGACTCTTGATATATTCTCCGAAAAGTATTATCATTTATGTATATACTCTTATAAGGATGTGAAAAGCAAATGAAGGTTCTTATCCTTACGATAACAGCCGGTCAAGGGCATCACTCGGCCGCAAAATCCGTCTCAAACGCGCTTACGGATTTGGGGGCCGACGTTAAGACAGTGGACGTTTACAAGCAAATTGACACTAACTTGTGCGATGCTGTTAATAAAGGCTATCTTCTTTCCACAAAATACACTCCCAAGGCATACAGAGCGGTATATGAGATGATAGACTCGAAGGAGAACCCGGCGACAAAGTATTCTATTCAGAGTCTCGTGAGTGTTCTTCTCGGAAACAAATTTGAAAAGTTTATTGAGGACTACGGCCCGGACGCGATTGTTTGCACGCATATATTTGCCGCGCAGATAATAAACGAACTCAAGCGCCGCGGCAAGCTTTCGGACGTTCCAACGCTCGGAATAGTTACCGACTATACGATTCACCCGTTTTGGGAGGACGTAACGTATATAGAATACATTGAAATTGCCAGCGAACTTCTTACTCAACGCGCAATAATTAAGGGGATAAGTCCCGACAGGCTCTGCCCGCTCGGGATACCCGTCCAAAAGAAATTTTCACAGAAGCTTCCGCACGACGAAGCCTGCCGCAGAGTCGGAATTTCTCCGGACAAGCACACCATTCTTGTTATGGCGGGAAGCATGGGATACGGGGATATGCCGTCTATCATTTCAAGCATACATAGTTTTGACGAAACTTGTCAGATACTTGCCGTGTGCGGAAATAACGAAAAGATGCTGAAAAAACTCCGTGATAAGAATTACGGCGAAAATGTTCGGATATACGGATTCACAAACGAGGTAGACATTCTCATGGATGCAGCCGACTGCATAGTTACAAAACCCGGAGGACTGACTACAAGTGAAGCCATGGCGAAGAAGCTTCCGATGATACTTGTCAATCCGATACCCGGGCAAGAAGAACGCAATTTGGAATTTTTCATAAACAACGGAGTTGCGTTATCGGTTACAAAAACGTTTACGATTGATGAGGCTCTTTACTTCCTGTTCAGCAACAAATCCCGCATTGAGCTTATAAACCGCCAACTCGATGTAATCGCCAAACCGCACGCCTCGGAGAATCTTGCAAAGTTTGTTTGTGGGATGGTATCAAAAAACAAATGAGAGTGTGCTTCTGTTTAATACACAAAAAAGCCGAAACGAAATTCGTTTCGGCTTTTATTATTGAGTTGATTAACCCTTGACAGAACCAATCATAACGCCCTTTACGAAATACTTCTGGAGGAACGGGTAGACAACGATAATCGGGATAATTGCCACGATGATTGTTGCATACTTGATTGAGTTTTCTGCAAATGTAGTATCACGCGCCGCACCCTCAAATTCATCCATAACACTCTGGAGAACTATCTGACGGAGGATAATCTGAAGCGGATACTTTGCCTCGTCGTTGAGGTAAATAAGGGGAGCGAAGAATCCGTTCCACTGAGCAACAGCAACGAAGAGTCCTATTGTTGCAAGAACTGCGGACGATGTCGGAAGAACGAGATACCAAAGAATACCGATATCGTTAAGACCGTCAAGACGTCCGGATTCCTCAATTTCTCCGGGGAACGACTGGAAGAACGAACGCATGATGATGCAGTTATATGCCGTAAATGCAGGCGGGATAACTATTGCCCAAACAGTATCCAACATTCCGAGCCATTTGATAGCAAGGAATCCCGGAATCATACCGCCGCTGAAGAACATCGTTATCATGAGGAGGATGTTGATTACCTTTCCTCCCGGAGTTCTCTTCTTACTGAGGGCATATGCACCCGTTGTAAGCGTGAACAGCGCGATAGCCGTTCCGAGAACCGTGTATATTATTGTGTTCTTGTATGCGTTGAATATGAGCGGCTTTGCGAGAACAAACTTGTAAGTTGCAAGCGTTGCTCCGAAGTGCATATCTTCAAACGTATTTCCGAGCTTCGGGAAAATCGTTATGCTGTTTGTGAGAACAGCCCAGTTGCTCGAGAGCGAAACGGAAATCATGTGTAATACAGGAAGAACAACAACGATAACAACAAGCCAGAGAATAATATTTCTCAGAAGCCAACCGATAGAGAATTTCTTTTCAACCATTTCTTTTCTTCCTCCTTACCACAGACTCGTTTCACTTACGGAGCGAGCTACGTAGTTAGAAACGATAACGAGCGCGAAGCAGACCAGTGAGTTAAACAGACCGACCGCCGTACCGTAACTGAAGCTGTTTGACTGAAGTCCGTTCAAGTAAACGTATGTAGAAATAACCTCAGACGTTTCGTATGTCGAAGGAGACTGGAGAAGGAATACCTTCTCAAATCCGACGGAGAAAAGGCTTCCCATCTTAAGAAGGAGCATTGTGATGATTGTCGGTGCGATACTCGGAAGCGTAATGCTCCAGAGGCAGCGCATTTTTCCGGCACCGTCAACAACTGCGGCTTCATAAAGCTGTGGGTCAACATTTGTGAGAGCCGCAAGGTAAATGATTGCGCCCCAGCCCATTTCCTGCCAGATACTTGAAATAATGTAGATACTTCTGAATGCCTTGGCATCGGCAAGTATGTTTCCGATGTCTATTCCCATTGTATGGAGAGCTCTCGTTATGAGACCGCCCGTCGGTGAGAGAAGAAGAGTTACAAGACCGACAACAACAACCGTTGAGAAAAAGTGGGGCATGTATGTAACGGTCTGAACAAACTTCTTATACTTGGCATTCTGCACTTCGTTGAGCAGAAGAGCAAGTATAATCGGTGCCGGGAAGCCCCAGAACAAGGACCAGAACGATAGCAGGAACGTATTCCTAATCATTCGCCAGCAGTACTTGTAATTGAAAAACCTGACAAAGTTTTCAAATCCAATCCATTCACTGTCAATGAGCCCGATAAACGGCTTATAATCCTTGAACGCGATTATCAGTCCGTACATTGGCAGGTAATTGAACAGCAGCAGGCAGGTAAGGCCCGGCAGTACAAGCAGAAGAAGATACTTTCCGTCCGACAGGCGTTTGAGCCATTCAGGCTTTGAACTTGTGGGCGAAGGCAAAACTTCTGCCGAAGCATTTTTAGTTGCTTTCAAGTTATTCAACTCCTCAAATAAAAAATAAACTTCACACCGCCAACCGTATAACGGCAAGCCGTGCGTATATTTATAATGTCCGGCGGAAACGCAGACAATATAAAACGAAACATACAAACCGGCACCGGACGGAAAAGCCCGTCCGACAAACACCAATTTGTTCGATGTGTGCAAAGTAAACAAAACCGATTGAAATTTTTGTCCTTTCTGCACTTGTATTATACAACAAGACATATACAAAAATGAATTATCAAATTTTTAATTCATCACCAAATTATCAGATTTCCTTAAAAATAATTAAAAGAAAAACAAATGATAACGCGCATCGGCGAATTTTAACTAATTCAGCGCATTTGTTGCGTTTATATCGATACTGGCTAAAATTTGGTAACTAATCTATTATTTTAAGCATTTAACAAGTCGTTAATAAATCACCAAAAATCTACTTTTATTGCCAAATTTAGCTGTTTTTCTATATCCGAAATCTTTTGTGCTATTTGCCGAAATTCTTTTTGCGATACTCGCCCGGAGTATAACCCGTATATTTCTTGAACAGCCGAATAAAGGTATTTATATTCGGAAGCCCTACCATGACAGCTATATCCTTGTTTTTGTTCTGCGGATTTGCGCTCAGCTCAACCGCCTTTTTTATTCGGTAGCTGTTTACATAGTCGCTTAAATTAACGTTCATCTTTTCCTTAAAGTAGGACGAGATATACGCGCCCGTAAGTTTCAGGTTTTCGGCAAATAGGTTAAGATATATATCCTCTGAGTAGTGATTGTCCACATAGTCGAGTATATAACTTATTATGTAATCGTCCTCGCGTTCGTTCTGCCGCAGTTGTTCCATAACCTTTTTCAAAAACTCTGCGCATACCACTCTGTATTTTTGCGGAGTCTGCGCCTTTTCAAGCTTTTTATACGCCTCCGAAAGGTCGAGCGACTGAGGAATTGAGTGGAGCACGCGGTTTACAAGCTTTACCGAACAGTTAATCAATTCGGACGAAAGGAGATACATTTCAAAATTATTTATGTCCTTTTTTATGTTATACTCAAATATTTCGTCCACCTTCCGCATAACTTCTTCATTAGAACCGTTTTGAAGGAGAGCCGAAAATTTGCCCATCTCCTCAACAGAGAAATAGAATCTACTTGCACCGCGTTCTACTGTCTTTTCAGATAAAATCTGCGTTTTAGCCGTCGGTTTTGCATAGCGCGCAAGGTCGATAAGACCGTCGTACACAGATTTGATATTCTCTATTCCTTTGTATGTGTCTGAAACTACAACCGTAAAATATGCATATTCCGATTCATTTTCCAGCCGAGCGAGTATGCCCGATGTTATTTCACGCTTCACTTCATCGTCCGGGCATTCGTCCCTGAACACGGAAACGATACCGTTGTTTTCTATTTGGAATGTTGTTGCATCGACTCCGATGCTCTCGAGGTGCATCTCGATAAGCTGTTTTAAGAAGAAAGTTGCCTTTCCCAAATCCTTGCCGATATAATGCTCGAACTCTTCCCTGTAATTTACGCGGAGATAAATCATGTAAAACGACCTTGAAACGGCAACTTTTTCCTCAATGTCGTCAATGCCGACATATACGTCCCGCATTTTTGATTGCAGAAACATTGAATCGAGAAGCGATGCGCCGTTTCCTGCGTCCGAGATAGTCCGCGATGTACCCGATGCAAGGAATTTCACGCTGTCGAGAATCTGTTCTTCATTCTCTATTTTCTTTCCGATATGATTGCGCACACCGTTATTTTCCTCGAGCACGGAGCAAATCATCTTCATCTCCGATGAATATTTCCGAGCTGCGGCGGCGCCTCCCAAAACCGCAAAAACGACTGCGGAAATCAGTATGATAAATACTCTCCTGAAGCCGTTTCCCGAAACTGCGTTGACGTCCTTTCCGCGCACTTCTCCGAATATCTGTAAGTTTTGATTTTGTTCGTCCGTAAATCTGAATATGTAATTTCCGCCGAGCTTTTTATGAGAGTTCTTATCATAAGTCTCAAAACCCTCCGGCATCTCACCGTTATTGAATATCACCTCTCCCGATTCGGAGAGTATTGCCGAAAATCCGAGCTCTTTTGCCATTGCATCCGCATCAAACAGCGCAACTATGACAAACTGACTGTTTGCCTGCGGCTTATATGATACGGGAAGGACATTAACGTCACTTCTCTTAATATCCATAACCGCACTAAATTCAGATGACGGGCATATTCTGAAGCTGCTTCCGTTCGAGGCCGCCGAACGCCAATATTCATTCTGATATGTGCCGTTCACATATAATTGGTTAAAAAAAACGTCTGCGGGATATGTTCCGGTAAGTTCGTAGACGTATCCCTCTTTATTTAAATCAACGATGAATGCGGTTAGCAAAAATTTTGAGAACTCTGCCTGACGCCTGTCTACCAGAATTGCCCTCATATCGGCACGGAGTGTGTTATCTTCGAGATATGTACCGTATTCAAATTCGCGGTTTGATGCGATTTTAACGGCGAGCTCCGCCATTGAATATCTGATTGACGAGATGTTTCTTTGGACATTTTTTGAGTTGTTATTGAACTCGTTCTTAAACCCGTTAACTGCGATATCGGTTGCTTTCCGGGCGTTGATTGCGTCCATAGCCCCGAAAAGCATCCCGCAGGCGAGGATTAGAGCAAACACATATATAAACGCTTTGAGAAAAAACGTATTGATTTTTTTTACCAAGACTATCACCGCCAAAACAATCACCATATTTTTAAGTTAAATAATATCGATATCTAAAAAATGTAACTGTATTATACACCATATGTTTCAAAAAAGCAAAGATAATTGTTGGCATTTTTACTTTATCTCGTTTTTCACTCCAAAATGCAAAATAACCGCAAACACACCGTCAAAACGGCGTACTCGCGGTTATTCATTTTATTGACACTCAATTCGTCTCTTTACGGTTAGGCTGTTCCTCCGAGTTTTTCTTCTTTTCTTTTTTTTCGGCTTCGTGCTTGGAGAGACCTATATATACTCTGAGTCCGATTGCAACGGCTATTATAACCGTTATAACGAACAGCAGTGCTCTCACGGCTCCGCTCGATGTAAGGAGAACGGCAGCCGTACCGAGTATACCGCTTACAAGATAGAGAATCAGCACTGACTGTTTTTGGCTGAACCCCATATCGATGAGACGGTGGTGAACATGACCGCGGTCGGCCTGCATCGGGCTCTGACCGTGCGCTATTCTTCTGAAGATTGCAAATACCGTATCGAATATCGGGAGTCCGAGAACAAGGAACGGAACTGCGAACGACAAAATCGCATATGTCTTAAACATGCCCTGTATGGACATCGAAGCAAGCATGAATCCCAGAAACGTTGCGCCCGTATCGCCCACAAAAATTTTGGCTGGGTTCAGGTTGTATGGCAAAAAACCGATACATGCACCTGCAAGAGCCGCCATAACAAGCATTATTGTGTATTCCGAAACTATCGCCGAAATGACAAGCATCGACAGTGAGGCTATTGTGCATACGCCGACGGAAAGTCCGTCGAGTCCGTCTATGAGGTTTACTGCGTTTGTTATTGCGACAATCCATATTACCGTAACGGGAACGGACCAGCCGCCGAGACCGATATAGGCGGTGTCGCTGAGCACGTTAATATTTGACAGAACGTCAATCCTTACGCCGTGGAACACGACAATCAGCGCCGCGCCGATTTGGACAAACAGTTTGACGAGCGGCGAGAGCGACACCGAATCGTCGATAACGCCGAGTACGACTATAACTACCGAGCCGATCAATATTCCGCGCATCTCGGTATCTATGGGAAGGAGCGCGAGTACCGAAACAAGGAATCCGAAAAATACCGCCAATCCCCCAAGCCTCGGAATGGGTACTTTGTGCATTCTTCTGTTATCCTTCGGAACATCTATCGCGCCGATTTTATGAGCAATTCTTTTTACGACAGGTGTAAGCACAAAGGAAAGTGCTCCGGCCGCAACTAAAGCGCCTATTGTTTTAAAAATTGTCATCTTATCCATGACTGCGCCCCCCGTTTACTTACCCTCGAAGCTTATCCGCGGTTTCTTTATGAATCCGACCTTTTTGCGTATCTTTTCAAGATTGCGCTCGGCGAGCATTGACGCACGGTGTGCGCCGTCGGTGTACACCTTTTCAAGGTAATCTTTATTTTTAAGAAGGTCTTCGGTTTTCTCCCTTATCGGGCGGAGCATCTCGACAACGGCTTCGCCGACTGCCGTTTTGAAATCGCCGTAGCCTCTTCCATCAAACTCTCTTTCCGTCTCTTCAAGGCTCTTGCCCGTTGCGACGGAGTATATCGTCATAAGGTTATTTACGCCGGCTTTTCCCTCGCGGTATTCAACCCTTGCCTCGCTGTCGGTCACCGCGCGCTTAAATTTGCGCATTATATCCTCGGGCTTATCGAGAAGCAATATGTACGCATTCGGATTTGAATCCGATTTTGACATCTTCTTTTCAGGCTCGGCAAGGCTCATTATTCTTCCGCCGACCTTGGGGATATACCCCTCGGGCACTTTCAGAGCATCGCCGTATATGCCGTTAAATCTGACTGCAACATTGCGCGCAAGCTCAAGATGCTGGCGCTGGTCCTCTCCTATCGGCACAAGGTCTGTATTGTACAGCAGTATATCCGCCGCCATGAGCACGGGATAATCAAAGAGCCCTGCATTGATATTATCGGAATGACGGGCAGATTTATCCTTAAACTGCGTCATGCGCGAGAGCTCGCCGAACATTGTATAGCAGTTGAGAATCCATGCGAGTTCCGCGTGCTGCTGGACATGGCTTTGGATATACATAATACTCTTCTCCGGGTCAATTCCGCACCCTATCAGCATCGCAAGGAGAGACAGTGTCTGATTTCTGAGCTTTGCAGGTTCCTGACGCACGGTTATCGCGTGCATATCGGCGAGGCAGAACAGGCAGTCATAGTCCTTCTGCATTGCGACCCAATTTGTCAGCGCGCCCATATAGTTTCCCATTGTTATATTGCCTGACGGCTGAATGGCGGAATAAACGCGCTTTCTGACTTCTGATGTTTCCATAAAAGTGTCCTTTCTATTTCACATAATCACGGAGAACCTCGGACAACCTTCCGATTCCGTTTCTTATATCGTCCTCTGACGGGAGCGAATAATTTAATCTGAATGACGGGCAAACTGCGCTTTCGTCCGTTGCAAACGCACATCCGGGAACAACGGTAACCTTTTTTTCCTTTGCTCTTGACGCAAATTCGCGCCCGTCATATCCGTCCGGTATTCTGCACCACAGGAAAAGACCTCCCTGAGGGCGCGTATACTCAACATTGCGCGGGAACATCTCATCCATACAGGATAACATCAGCGCGCACTTTCTGCCGTAAACGCTTCTAATGCTTTCTATATGCTTATCTACATCATTCTCCTCGAGATATTTTGAAATGAGCATCTGGAAGAACAGATTTGTGTGGACGTCGGAAACCTGCTTTGCAATAACGAGTTTATCGAGAACCTTTTTATCCGCGCACACATATCCTATGCGCATTCCGGGCGAGAATATCTTGGAATACGAGCCCGAAAAAATCACACGCCCGCTCGTGTCCATGCTCTTTATTGTCGGAACGTCGCTGCCCCCGAACCGAAGTTCAAAGTACGGACTGTCTTCTATTATCATAACATCATACTTTTCCGCAAGCTCGAGCATTTTCTTTCTGCGCTCGAGCGAAAGCGTCGTCCCCGTAGGATTCTGGAATGTGGGAATCGTATAAATAAGCTTTACGTTTTTTTCTGTCTTTAGTTTTTCCTCAAGCTCGTCCACCCGCATACCGAAATCATCCGTGCCGATGCCGATAAGGCGTGCGCCGTATGAGCGGAAGGCATTCAATGCACCTATAAAGCTCGGGTCCTCGCATATCACGGCGTCATTTTCATTAAGAAATATTTTCGCCGTCATTTCTATTCCCTGCTGACCTCCGCTCGTTATTATCAAGCCGTCATTATCGCCGCCGATGTTATATTTGCGCTTTATTCGCGCCGCCGTGTATTCGCGGAGCGGTGTAAATCCTTCGCTCACTCCGTACTGGAGCGCGCTCGACGCATCATTTTTGAAAATCTCGGACGCTATATCCGCCATTTCCGCAACAGGGAACGTTGACGGAGCGGGATTTCCCGCAGCAAAGCTGATAAGCTCGTCGTCATGCGATATTTTCAGTATCTCACGTATTGCCGAAGGCTTGAGCCCCGAAATCCTGTTTGAAAACTCCATAGTCTTATTCCTCTTAAACTAAAAATCTTTTCATATTCTAGCATATATACACAGAAATTTCAACTCCCATTTACCTAAGCTATTGACAAAACAAAGCGTTTCGGTTATGATGTACTCACATCAGAACATTCGGAAAGAAGTGTGTTATATATGCTTAAAGCCGGGTTTGCATCGGTATCATTCAGAAAGAAAACACCAAAGGAAATAATAGAGCTCACGGCAAAGGCCGGTCTTGACGGAATTGAGTGGGCAAGCGATGCCCATGTTCATGAGGGCGACGTTAAACTCGCGCGCGAGGTTGCAGATATGACAAAGAGCGCAGGCCTTGAAGTTTCTTCATACGGCTCTTATTATGCACTCGGCTCAAAGCAGGACATTACCCCTTTTCTCGAGAGTGCGGCAGTACTCGGAGCAAAGCAGATGCGCATTTGGCCCGGGCATGAGCCGTCCTGTTACCTGAGCCATGAAAGGCGTATGATGCTTGTTGACGGAGCAATAAATGCAAGCAGAAAGGCTGCCGAATACGGAATAACTCTATCGACCGAGTGCCACAGCTACTCACTCAATGACAATCCGGCAAGCCAAGCCTTACTTTTGCTTGAAGTAAATGAGAAGAACTTCTGCACCTATTGGCAGGCGCTTACGGAAATCCCGCTTGAGCAGCAGATGCACTCATTAAAAGCCATATACGCAACCGGCAAGCTTACAAATCTCCACGTTTATTGGATAGATGACAAGCGTGAACGCTGTCTGCTCGAAGATGCAAAGGATATATGGGCAGAGAGATTCTCTCTCTTTAAGAATGACGATACCGTCCGCTATGCGATGATAGAGTTTGTAAAGGACGATGCGGACGAAAATTTCTACAGAGACGCAAAGGCACTCCGAGAACTCATCGACTCGGCAAACCGTTAATCACACCCCGTCTGAAGCGATCGTGCTTCCGGCGGGGCATTTTTTTTGCAATAAACGCGATTTAGCTGCATATATATTATGAGAAAGCCTAATTATTGGAGGGTTTAATATGCAGCGGAATTTGTTCCTGCCCGAGGGGTCGTTAATACATACAAAACGCAATACCGAAACGGTTTCATCATTCCAAAATCTTTCTTCCGCAATGGAAAACGAGGAGATAATTGAAGGCATGGCCGTCCTGTGCGATGACAAGCATAACCTGATTGTCGATGCGGGAGGAAAACGCGGAATAATTCCGTACAAAGAGGCGGCACTCGGAATTGAGGAGGGCTCAACGCGCGAGATAGCCGTAATATCAAAGGTAGGAAAGCCCGTTTCCTGCATTGTCCGCGGCATAGATGAACATTCGGAAATCCCGCTCCTGCTCTCGCGGGTCGGTGCGCAGAGAAAAGCTCTTGCTTTTTTTATGGAAACACTCATTCCCGGAGACATAATCCCCGCCCGTGTTACTCATTTGGAACCGTTCGGCGCTTTTGTGGATATCGGGTGCGGAATTACTTCGCTTATCGGGATAGAAAATCTCTCTGTTTCGAGAATATCACACCCTCGGGACAGGGTATCCGTCGGAGACTGTGTTTTAGCTGTAATTCTCGGAAAGGACGAAGAAAAAGGCAGGGTTGCCCTATCGCACCGCGAGCTTCTCGGCACATGGCAGGAAAATGCCGACAGATTCAAACCCGGGCAAACCGTATGCGGAGTTGTACGCGGTGTGGAGGACTACGGAATATTTATAGAGCTTTTGCCGAACCTCTCGGGTCTTGCCGAATACCGCGATGATATAAATGTCGGGAGCCGGGTTTCGGTGTACATAAAGAGCATTGTCCCCGAAAAAATGAAAATCAAGCTGATAATAATAGATTCCGTAGAAGCCGAAGCATCTGCGGAAAAACAAAAAATCGAATACTTCACGAAAACCAATCATATTTCGGAGTGGCGGTATTCGCCGCGCGAGTGTACAAAAAAGGAAATAGTTACGGTGTTTGATAAATAAAAATTCGCCCGCTGTGCGGGCGAATTTTACTGCTCTTTTGTTTCCGTTTCTTTTTCCTGATAAAACGGCTCATCGTCGTAGATAAATCTGTGAAGCTTATCCGCAGCGGCATCAAGGTCGTATTCCATTGAATAACTGCTGTTTGTTTTATAGCTTCCGTCAAGCGGGAATCTTCCCTGCTCAAAGCTCGGCTTGCCTTTTAAGAGCATTGCTCCGGCAAGGTTTAATATTTCGTCGTTCGACAGAGATGTTTCCACCATCGGGAGCAACTTTGAAATCAAGCTCGGATATTTCAGCACACTTGTTTCGAGCGCCTTGTTCATAAGCTTCTCCATAACCTCGCGCTGACGCTCCGTGCGTTGAAAATCAGCATTTCCTACATATCTTATACGCGAATATGCAACCGCCTGATATCCGTACAAGGTAACTTCTCCCGCTTTTTTTATGAGGTCGGGTTCTTTGCCTATCTCATCGCACATTTCCTTTATATACTTATTCGCATTTTTTCGTTCGGCTTCCGTTATGCTGACGTCGACACCGCCAAGCGCATCGACTATTTCGGCAAGCTGATTAAAGTTCAGCGAAACGTAATCGGTTATATTCATCTTAAAGTTTTTGTTGAGCGTTTTTATTGCCAGCTCCACACCGCCGTGGGCGTATGCGCTGTTTATTTTGCGCCGGCCGTACCCCTCGATATCGACCAAGCTGTCGCGCATTATTGAGACAGCTTTTATCTTATGGTGCTTTATATCTATCGAAACAATCATCATCGCATCGGAGCGCCCCGACACCTCGTCCTTGCGTGCGTCAACTCCGAACACCGCTATATTCTTTATTTCATCGGAAAGACCGTCATATACTCCGAGATCGGAATCGTCAAACTCTCCGTCTCCCCTGTTAATTCTCCCGAGCATTACCGATATGCCGATACATGACACTCCGACCGTAAACAGCAAAACAACGGCAATCCAGAATAAAACCTTTTTCGCTTTCTTCGGCTTTTTTGCGTCTTTTTCTTTTGCCACAAGCTTCTCCTTCTTTCAGTGTATCATTGTGTTTTTTCGGAAAACCGCATATATATTAACACATTTTTCGTGCTCTATCAACACATATCGTCAACATTTTTATTAAAATATATTTGCAATATGCTTGCAAAGTCAAAAAAAAAGTGATATGCTTTAGTAAAACATAATGGCAGATTATGCCGTTAAATTTTAGGAGGTCTCAAACACATGAATGAAATTTTAAAGCAAATCGGTGATTATGGTATTGTTCCTGTTGTAAAGCTTGATAATGCCGAAGATGCTCTTCCCCTCGGAAAAGCTCTTATAGACGGAGGTCTTCCCCTCGCGGAAATCACATTCCGCACAGCGGCAGCAGAGGATTCTATACGCGCAATGGCAAAGGCATACCCCGATATGCTCATCGGTGCCGGAACCGTTCTCACAACAGAGCAGGTTGACAAGGCAGTTGCCGCCGGCGCAAAGTTCATCGTTTCCCCCGGACTTAACCCGAAGGTTGTTAAGTATTGCGTAGAGCGCAACATCCCCATCACTCCGGGATGCAGCAATCCTTCCGACATTGAGGCGGCTATCGAGCTCGGGCTTGAGGTTGTCAAGTTCTTCCCTGCGGAAGCCTGCGGAGGCCTTGCCGCTATTAAGGCAATGAGCGCGCCCTACGGCGGAATCAAGTTCATGCCCACAGGCGGAATTAACGAAAATAACATCACCTCCTATCTCGCATTCGGCAAAATTCATGCCTGCGGCGGAAGCTGGATGGTCAAAGATGCCCTCGTTAAGGCAGGTAACTTTGAGGAAATTACGCGTCTTACACGCGAAGCGGTTCAGAAAATGCTCGGATTCCAGCTTGCTCATGTAGGCATCAACGGAACATCCGAAGCAGAAGCTCTCGAAGTTGCGGGTCTCTTCTCCCATGCGTTCGGATTCCCCGTCAAGAACGGCAACAGCTCCGTATTCGCAGGCGACGGCATTGAGGTTAATAAAGCTGTCGGTCTAGGAAAGTACGGTCATATTGCTATCAAGACGAACAACATCGTTCGCGCTATCGCTTATCTTGAGAGACTCGGCTATGAAATTGACGAGGAACATCCGAAGCGTGTTCCCGGCAAGCCTCTTGTCGCTGCATACCTCAAGAAAGAGTTCGGCGGATTCGCCGTTCATCTCCTCCAGGCAAAATAATTTTTTTGTATTTTATACCGAGAGGGTCTCCCACCTCTCGGTATATTTTTGCATTATTTTTGAATAAATATTATTTTTTTGCTTGACATACCGCCGAACGCGATGTATAATAACGCCATAGTGATGAATAATTATTAACGGAGGTAACTTTCATGGACAAGAAAAACATAAAAAAGGTCGTCCTTGCCTACTCGGGCGGGCTCGACACATCTATAATAATCCCGTGGCTTAAGGAGAATTACAACAACTGCGAAGTAATCGCCGTTTCGGGAAATGTCGGGCAAGCCGACGAGCTTGACGGTCTTGAAGAGAAGGCAATTAAAACAGGCGCTTCAAAATATTATGCTCTTGACCTGACGGATGAATATGTCGATGAGTACATTATTCCGACAATGAAGGCCGGAGCCGTATACGAGGAGTATCTTCTCGGGACAAGTCATGCGCGTCCCTGCATCGCAAAGGGGCTTGTCGAGATAGCAATAAAGGAGGGCGCCGACGCAATCGTTCACGGATGCACGGGAAAGGGCAACGACCAGGTGCGTTTTGAGCTTGCGATAAAGCACTTTGCCCCCAATATGCCGATTATTGCCCCGTGGCGTGAGTGGGACATTAAATCGCGTGATGAGGAAATAGAGTATGCCGAAGCTCACAATATTCCCCTTAAAATAAACCGCGAAACAAACTATTCAAAGGACAAGAATCTCTGGCATCTTTCGCACGAGGGACTTGATCTTGAAGACACGGCAAACGAGCCGATGTATGAAAAAGACGGTTTCCTTGAAATGGGTGTTTCGCCGATTAAGGCACCCGACAAGCCGACATACATTACTCTCGATTTTGAGAAAGGCGTACCCGTTGCTCTCAACGGCGAAAAGCTTTCCTCAAAGGACATAATTCTTAAGCTTAATAAGCTGGGCGGAGAGAACGGAATCGGCATTATCGATATTGTCGAAAACCGGCTTGTGGGCATGAAGTGCCGCGGAGTATACGAAACTCCGGGCGGAACGATTCTTTACAAGGCGCACAGCGTTCTTGAAAGCATCTGTCTTGACAAGATGACACTTCACGAAAAACAGCGCCTGTCCATCACCTTTGCAGAGCTTGTTTATAACGGACAGTGGTTCACACCGCTCCGCGAAGCACTTTCCGCTTTCGTTGACAAAACACAGGAAAAGGTTACGGGCACGGTTAAGCTTAAATTGTACAAAGGAAATATGATAAATGCGGGAGTTACAAGTCCGTATTCGCTGTACAGTGAGGAAATTGCAACCTTTGGAGAGAGCGACTATGACCAGAAGGATTCGGCCGGCTTTATAAATCTCTTCGGACTGCCGATTAAGGTACAGGCAGTTGTAGACGGAAAATAAAAAATAACAAGCCCTGTGCAAAACGCACAGGACTTGTTTTACGAAAGTGAGTGAAAAATATGCCGAAAATGTGGGCAGGGCGCACGTCCGGAATCGTCGATTCCATTGCGGACGACTTCAATTCTTCCATACGCTTCGACTGTAAAATGTACCGTGAGGATATACTCGGGAGCATGGCGCACGCATCCATGCTCGGTGCGAAAAAAATAATAAGCGATGACGAGTCAACAGCACTCATCAACGGGCTGTCGGATATACTCGAGGATTTGGATTCGGGAAAGCTTTCTTTTGATATGTCGTGCGAGGATATTCATATGTTCATAGAGCAGGAGCTCACCTCACGCCTCGGCGATATCGGGAAGAAGCTCCACACCGCAAGGAGCCGAAACGACCAAGTTGCGCTTGATTTGCGCATGTATCTCAGAAATGAAGCTCATGAATTGAAAGAGCTTTTGAAGAAGCTTATCGCTGCCATATGCGACAAAGCAGAAGCCTATAAATGCTCTATAATGCCCGGATATACGCACCTACAGCGCGCACAGCCGATAACGTTCGGGCATCACATTATGGCATATGCAATGATGCTTCTGCGCGATTTAGACAGAGTTTCCGACTGCATAAAAAGAATGAACGTCTCGCCTATCGGGTGCTGTGCGCTCGCCGGAACAACCTATGACACGGACAGGCATCTCGAAGCCGAAAAACTCGGTTTTGACGATATCTGCATGAACAGTCTCGACGGGGTTTCAGACCGCGATTTCTGCGTTGAGCTTCTTTCCGCCGTATCGCTTATTATGATGCACCTTTCCAGATTCTCGGAAGAAATTATACTGTGGTCAAGCTGGGAATTTAAGTTCATCGAGCTTGACGACGCATATACGACGGGGTCATCAATCATGCCGCAGAAGAAGAACCCTGACATGGCGGAGCTCGTCCGCGGAAAGACGGGACGCGTTTACGGAGACCTTCTTGCGACTCTCACTATGTTAAAAGGTCTCCCTCTCGCATATAACAAAGACATGCAGGAAGATAAGGAGAGTATATTTGACGCGCTCGATACGGTCAAAATGTGCTTAAACGTGTTTACTCCGATGATAAGCACGATGAAACCGATAGAGGAAAACATGCTTGTTGCTGCGCAGAAAGGCTTCATAAATGCAACCGACCTTGCAGACTGGCTTGTCAAGCACGGACTCCCTTTCAGAAGCGCATACAAAATATCCGGTCAGATAGTTGCCAAATGTATCTCGGACGGTTGTGTTCTTGAAACACTCCCTCTTGCCGAATATAAAAAGTTTTCCCCGCTCTTTGACGAGAGCTTATATGACGAGATTAGTTTAAAGGTTTGTGTAGAAAAGCGAATTTCCGCAGGCGGAACAAGCGAAAAATCCGTTACGGAACAAATTAAGTATGCAAGAGAACGTATATAAAAAGCGTCTCTCCCGTGTGTATCGGGGGAGACGCTTCTTTATTTGTTATAATATATCGTCCGGTCCGTCAAGTCCGAGGAGCATATCCGCCGCGGCCTGTGCCGCGCCCTGTGCCGACTGGTTTGAACGGATATTAACCTGTCTGAAGTCGGGGATTTTCATTGAAAGCTTAGACACATACTCAACCGAGCTTTTTACTGCGTCCCCGTACAAACCGGGCATATCGGCAAACCCGGATGCGTTTACAATAATCAAATCAGGTTCAAACACCATGATTATATTTGTAATTGCCGCCGAGAAATACATGCAAACCGAATCTACGGCGTGCTTTGCCGAAGCATCGCCCGAGCAGGCCTTTTTATATACATTCTCGGGTGAGAGCTTCGTTCCCGTAAGCTCCTCATATATTCTCGACATACGCGATGTTGCGCAGAGCTCCTCGAGTCTGTATAAACCCTCTCCTATTGAGACAAGTGTATGCCCGAGCTCTCCCGAAACATTTTTGTTTATCTCACCCGCGCTTGCGGCTGCAATTCCTATGCCGTCTGACGACATATCGAGAAACACCGTGTTTTCATGTTCGCAGTCGTTAAGCGCGCGTAATGTCCAAAGGCATTTCGTTTTTGTATTATTTTCAATGCACACGGGAAGTCCTGTCAGTTTTCCGATGTCAGCTCCTATATTTTCGCGCTCCCAGTGCATTATACTTGAGCTTACTGCCCCGTCGTCATCGACATGCCCCGACACCGCAAGGCCTATCGCCTTTACGTTTCCTCTCTCGGATGCGAGCTTCAGGATGATTCCCGACATCGCCTCCAAAACATCTTTTGCACTTGCCCCGCGGGCAATCTCCACACTTTTGCTTTCAAGTATGCCGCCGCTCAAATCGGTGAGCGCGACTTCCGCACCGTCGGTTTCGATATTGACCGCAAGAAGCTTCATCGCCGAGGGATTGAACTCGATGCTGACCGCTTTCCGTCCCGCGCCTTCGGCTCTTATTCGCCCCGTTTCAGCGACAAGGTTCAAATCCATCAAATGATTGACGATATTTGTAATGGAAGAAAGGCTCAGACCTGTAACTTTAGACAATTCGTTGCGCGAAACCGGGCTGTTTTTCCTTATGAAGCTCAGTACCCTCTCGCGGTTGATTTTCTGCATAAATCTTACGTTTCCGATATTTTCCACCGTTACATCCCCCTTTATACTGTAATATAATACCACAGTTTTGATTTTTTTACAATTACAAATTACAGCACGTTTTTGTATACTGCTTCATAATCGCGGGTATAATTTGACTGTCTGTGCCTGTACTTTTATGAAAGGCGGTTTTTTATGCTGGTACGCCGTATTATGAATACAAATGTAATTTCCCTGTCCCCCGACGACAACGCAGCCGTGGCCGCGCGGATTCTTGAACGGCACGGAATAGGCTTTGTGCCCGTTTGTTCCAAAGACGGAAAGCTGCGCGGAATAGTTACCGACCGCGATATTGCTCTGCGCTGTGTCGCCCTTGACGCGTTCCCTGCGGAAATCAAGCTGCGAGAGATTATGACCCGGGGAGTCGTCTCGGTATCCCCCGACGACGATGTATCCGCAGCCGCGCGGATTATGGCTTCGGAACAGCTCCGCCGGCTTCCCGTTGTCGAGCATGGGAAAGTCGTCGGAATCTTTTCGCTCGCAGACCTCGCAGTAAAGACCTCATACACGTCTGAGATATCAAACGCGCTTGCCGAAATATCGGCTCCGAGGCATAGGTACAAACACATATAGTTCCACGAAAAAGTCCCGATGGGACTTTTTCTCATTTTCCGAGAAATTTCTTTGACTACAAAGAACAAAAGTGTTATAATAATATTGGATATTTTTAACGCTTTCAGGAGGCTCGACATGGTCGAATTTGTTACGAAAGAAACGCTCGAAGAATACGAAGCTT
>CAKSEF010000002.1 GCA_934446465.1 uncultured Oscillospiraceae bacterium | reverse complement strand
CTTCTGCTCTCCGCAGTTACCTTTACCGAAACCGAGCTTTCCGCAGTTACGCTCACCTTATCTGCGCACTTAATCACCGGAGACGAATCCGTTGTGTAGGAGAGCGGGATTCTGAACGAATCTCCGGAAGATATGTTATAAACAATGCTTCCGTCTTCAATTCCGCGTGCAACGGTTACGTCGCCTATATCGAGCGTATAGTCAGTTCCGGAATGCGTTGCTCCGACTATTCTGTAAACTCCGTTCTGAACTCCGTCATTATTGATATAGATATATTTGTCCGTGAGTTCTTCATCGGCAATTTCCCTATTCAGGGACACTTCTATTGAATTTTCGGATGTATATTCTCTTGTAAAATCTTTTATGGTTCCCGAGACATCGGGCGACTCATAATCGATATCTCCTATTTTATCTCCGTCATTCAGGTAGGTTTGTTCCGCTGTTCCGTCTTCTCCGCAGGTATACACGCCGACAAATCCTCTGAAATCGAATTTGTTGTCGATTCTGTATGTTACCGTATTGTTTGTTGCATAAACAACGTAGTCCGTCCTGCCGTTTTTGCACGTTATCTTTACGGCGCGTGCCGTATCGTCCGAACCTTCGCTTCCCGAAACGGCGGTAATGCCTACAGTCTCCTTATTTGAAATAAGGCTGTTTTCGGAGTACGGTTCAATGACAGTTGTAAAGAGACTGTCGAGGTTTTCACCCTTTCTTCTGGCGAGAACGTACTCGAGCATTTTTATATTGTCCTTGACTCTCGGCGGTGTTCCTTCCGCAACGGTTACTTCAGAAAGCTCAAAGTCGTTAAGCATGGTTATCGCAAGGTGGATATCTTTCTTATTTCTGAGCGTATTCCTGAAATCCTTGACCTTGAAATCTGCGGTGAATGTTCCCGTTTGCGGGTTTGAATCGCGTCTGACGTTTCCAAGCCATGAGAATCCGTTTGCGTATTCGTCCGATTCATCGCCCCACTCAACATCTTCGCCGGCATACGTTCCCGCTCCCTGGGCAACAAGGTTTACTCCGCTGACCGAAACCTCATCCGACTGGCTATGGAAGCTGTATATGTGGTCGTTACCTCCCTTTATCCGGAAGAAGTCAACACCGTATGATATATCTTCGGAAAGTTTTACCATAACTACGGTTCTTCTGTAAATATCGGTTTCATCGTATGCCGTTTGGGCATCAATATCCATAAGCTTAACATTTCCGCCGTTGTCAAAATGCAGAGGCGTATGTGCATAAGCATTCTGATTCTGCTTCTTTTCGTTTACTACGACCGTATTATGGCTTATTGTATTGTTTACCCACTGCTCGCGGTTTACGTTATATCCCGTATCCTCGGGGTATCCCAAATCCGGAGCCAGATTCAGCCCGAACGCTTCAATTCCGAGGTTCAGCGCGTCTGCGTGCTTATGACTTATTGTCGACCCGCCGTAATAAATCCAGAAATCGCGCTGCGAATCGGAGAGCACGCCCGATACAGACGGAGCGTCTTTATAAAGCACGCCGTCGCGGAGAATGGCAAATCCGTATCCCGTATAGTTGACTGTGCGTGTAAAATCGTACTCGCCGTTCTCATCTATTATCTTTTTTATATCTTTTTTTACGTCCTCCGGGTTCTTTGTGAATATATCGGCGTGGAGTCCGTCTGTTGTATTGCCGTTAATGGCATACAGAAGCTGTGCGAGACTGTTCTCTCCCGTCCTGATATATTCAAGAAGCAGGTTATCTCTGACAAGTCCCGTTCCGACGGCAGCCGTTTCACCCTGGTCTCCTATCTGAGGTGTAGTATCAGACGTCGTGATTATATCTCCCTGCGCCGTCATCATCTTAATGACGCGCGGGTTTTTGTACAGGTCTGCACTCGGATATCCGTCGTATCCCGCGAGACATTCCGCGATTTGGATCATACGCGTTACCCACAGTCCGTTATATCCCGGTGCCGATTCGTTTCCGTGGCCGTCGCGGTCTACGTCATTGTAAATCTGTCTTTGGACGTTTCCGCCGCTGCAGAAGCCGATGCTCTTTGTGCCGTCCTGCATGACATAGTCTATCCATTCCTTTGTTTCGGGCTGTGAATCCAACGCAACTGCTGCCGCTGCAAGCGCCGACTGGTGCATACCGAAGTTACCGTTTATATCGGCCGACTTGAAACCGCTGAATATCGAACGCAAAATTCCGTCCTCGCAGTTGCCCCGTATGAGGTTTGCATCCGTTTTCTTATTTGGCATATTATATTCTTCGGCCTTTTGCGACAGGAATCTTATAACTCCGCTGTCCTCCGTCATGGGATAAAAAGCGTCATATGACGTTGCGAGAAGCCTTGCAAGGTCGGTTTCCCAAATACGTCCTATTGCCTTTCCCTCATCGGAAAGTCCGTGCGAATTGTAGAATCTGCGCTCGTTTCCGCGTGCACGGCCGTATTGCGTAAGAGACATATCCGAATAAACATCGGCAATCCTGTCGATTAGGATTGCGCCTACACGGCCGTACTTTTCATCGCCCGTATAGAGGTAGGCATCGCGAAGTGATGTAAGCGCATCGCCGACAAGGCTCTTGGATTCGGTTGTGAATGTCTTTCCGAACCAGATGCCCCAGTGATTGTAATATGCAATATATGTGTGAGCTTCTTCTACTCCGTTTGCATACGTTTTAACGCTTCCATCGGGGTTCTTTGCGATATAGCCGAAGCCGTCATCAACGCCCCAATTCGCATCGCCGAATTTTTCTTCGGCTTCCGGATAGAGCTTGTTTACGAGGTAGCCCTCTCCGCCGTTTGCAACTATCTCCGCGTTTCTTTTATGCGCAAGCTCATAATCAAACTTTCCCTCTTCATCGATTCCGAGATTATAGAAGCTTCCGAAATCGTTTGACGGGAACACGCGCTTACAGCTCGGGCACTGTATTTTCCACGGGCGCGTCAGAACGTTGATTTTCCATGGGTATGCGCCGTACTGAGCGCGTAGATCTTCTCCGCAGTACCGACACTTATATGCATTGGGGTCATCCTGATATCCCACGGTTATACCTCTCGGAATCCCCTCCTGTGTAATGAGATTCCAAAGCTTTTCTTCGTTACCGACGTAAATATCAGCCTCTTTTACAGCTTTGTCGCGGAGAGTTTTTGCCCAGTCGTATTTCTTTGCATTTTCAACGGCATTTTTGCGTTTTTCCTCTGTATAGAAGCTCACTCCGCGCTTTCCCGTCCCGACATAGACTTCGCATCTTGCACGGCGGAGTGTTCCCTCGCTCAGGACACCTATTTCGATGATTCCCGTTCCGAGCGCCTTTGCCGATACCGTTCCGTCATCGGAGACTTCCAATATGTCGGGTGTTATGCTGTTGTACGAAACGCTTATATTCGGAAGGCTTGTTTTTTTGCCGTTATAATCACGGAGATCGTATGAAATTTTCATACTCTCCCCTATTTTGAGGCTTTTCTTCGGAAGAACAGGAACAGTCTTTACTCCGTTTTGTCCGTCAAGCGTAAAGCCCGACATATACATATTGCACCCGCCAAGCCTTTTTGCCGCCTCAAATACGACCGCATACTCGCCCGCACTTTCTATCGTCAGGTCATATTCTGTTTTTTTAACTGCCGGAGACGAAACATCTTCATAGAAATTCACCTCTCCGAGCTTAAAAGCATCACTGCGCCAATGCTCTTTGCCGTAAGACGCGGGGACAAAGTATATATTCCCGATTCCGCCGTACTTATATACCGAGTAATCGAGTACGAATTTTGTACGTCCGACATCGGAGACATTGACTTTTACCGCAAACCAATTTTTTTCACGGTTGCTCTGCACCTGGACGCCGTAAGCGAGGTTATTTCTTATATAAATTCCGGGTTTCGGCGCGTCTGCGGGAATCATGCTCTCGTCATATCCGCCGAATTCCCAGACACCGTCCGTGTCCGCGTATTTTATCGGACGCATATCGCTGTCTTCATACTTCCCCGCTCCGAGCTTTAGGTCATACAATACGGAAACGCCTGTATACGGGGGATTTTCGTCTGTCTCCACCCTTATAAGACAGCTTGATTCCTTTGTTATTCCCAAAAGCGTTACGCGCGCCGTTATCTTTGCCGTTCCCGCACCCATAGCGGTAATTTTTCCGTCGGCATCAACCTTTGCAATCTCCTCGTTGCTGCTTTCATATACCACATCCGCCGCCGAGAGGTCATCTTCGGCGCCGTCGGACAACTTTCCGGAAAGCGTTGTTTTCGTTTCTTCTCCGACTTTGATTCTTGTCTTCTCCGCAGTAAGTGTTACGGATTCAAGCGCAGCTTCATTCGGATTGAATTCAAGCCCCGTAAGGTACATATTGCAGCTCTTATTCTTGCCTGTTACAAGGAAGGTTACAACATACTCGCCCGCTGATGTTATATTCAGCGATTTAAGCTTTTTCTCATTCAGATTCTGCTGAGTTTCGTTGTAGAACGAAACGCTTCCGACCTTATATTTTTCATTTGTTATGTCGGTTTCCGCAATCGGAGCTATGAATACATCTGCCTCTCCGCCGAGCGAAGCCTTCGCATATGTGAACTTGACGTTATAATTTCCCGCCTTCCGAACCTTCAGCTTCAGCGCGAGATACTGCCCGACATAACCGGACTGTACCTGTATTCCGTAGCCGAGACCCGCGGGATTTCTGATGAAGTTTTTCGAGGTATTGTAGGAATCCCAAAGTGAGCTTTCGCACGAGTGGTATTCCCACGTGTTGTCTGTGTCCTCATACTTTATTTCGGGGACATAGTAGCTCGATTTATATTTCTTAAAATCGTATTTTTCGGTTATGGGGTCATCTGATACGGGTTTGAGAACTATTTCGGACGGAAGCTGTGTATTTCCCGTTGATACAAACGTGAGTATATACTCGGAGTTATCCGATCCCACCGTTATTGTGCCCAAATCCGATGAGTTAATTTCCCCGCCTCCGGCGTAGCTTACCGAACCGAGCTTATACTCCCCGTTCCGTGATTTTTCTATTCCCGCTTCCATAGGCGAAAGGAAGATATCCCCTGTTTTGCCCCACGAAACGGTTGAATATTTGTATTCGACGGAATATGTTCCCGCGGTCGGAATTTTGACGGCAAGCGAAAGCCATTCGTTCCCCTCCGACTGTATTTGCAGCCCGTATGTCATCGTTCGTGCAAATGCGTAATTTCCGTTATACTTTTCTCTGAGTGAGTCATTCATGGAACAGAACTTCCAATTTCTGCCCGTAGACTCATATGTATCGAAATCCGCAACTCCCTTTACGGATTCGATTTTGGTCCCGCTCTCGATTTTGAAGCTGTATGTCAGTGTATCTGCCCCGAATGCAAACTGGACGTTTGCAAAAAGCGATACAGCCATCGCGAATACGAGAACCAAAGATAAAATTTTTCTCATACCTGTACTCCTTTGCCGAAAATACGTAAAACACCGTTTAAAACGGAATGGGACGAAGTCTTGCCCCGTCCCATGCTGTCAATTTACTTTTCCGCGCTGTAAGCTATTCTTATATCTGCGCCGTCCCGATAAATTGCATATGCTCTTGCCTTAAGAGAACTTTCCGTATAGGACGAGAACTGACCGGATGTTCCCTTTGCCACTGCCTTATATTGGCAATGGTCGATGTCGAGTCCTTCGCTTCCGAAGATGATTCCGTGCTCAATGACAGTTTTTCCGTCAAAGCCCACAAGCTCGGACATATACGCGAATCTTCCGTTTTCCGTTCTTACGCTGTCGTCAAGAATTACGCTTGGGTCAACATCCGATACATCTTCGCCGAATACCGCGGTAAGCGTTGCGCTGTCCCATGCGTAGAAGCTGTATGTGCTGTCAAAGCTTACTATCTGTTCACCGCGCTTCCAATAACTGAAGTTTCCGTCGGAAGCCGTTACCGTTACCTTGTCGTTGTAAGCGTAATTTCCGCTTCCGCTTCCGTTCTCGACAGTTATCGAAATATTGGCTGCGGGGTCATCGTAGATTGCCACCGACTGTACGTTGCTTGTTCCGACAACGGACGGATACCTGCTCCATTCCCTTGCCATGCCGAAGCCCGTGAGGCTCGGGAGCGCGGGAGCTGTTATCGCGTCGCCTGTGTTCTTGTAACTGCTTGATATTACCTCGCCGTTGGCGTTTGCAAATTCAACAAGATAGCCGTTTGCTTTTTCCGCGTAAACCGCTTCTATCTTTGTATTGCTTCCTACCGTGAATGAGTATTCCGCATCCGTTGAGAGAACTCTGCCCGTTATGATATCTTTCCAATATTTAAATTCAAGCTCGCCTATTTTCTCGGGTGCGGTTACTGTTCTGGCTGTTCCTATTGCAACATCCGAAACAATTCCCGCTCCGTCAATTTCAGCTCCCACAGGTGCCGAAATGTAGAGCTTACTCGTTGTTGCTTCGTCAATTTTTGCATTCGGATGGTATACGGTTATCGGTATACTTGTGTTAAATCCGACGGCGGATACAGATATAACCGTCTCGCCCTCTGCCTTTGCGGTAATCGTTCCGTCCGATCCTATTGTAACACAATTATTTGAGTCGTTAAAGTCTGCGCCGTGATTTGCGAGTATGTAATTTATTCCGTCGACAACCGACTTTACCGTTATTGCGGATTTTCCGCCCAACTTTATAGTCTTGCTCTCCGTTTCGGCCGTGATTCCCGTGGGTTCGACTCCCGTGAGCGTTATCTCTCTCGGCTGCATTGCGCCTGCGCTTGATTTCATCGTAATTACGTATTCGCCCGGCGACGGAACATTTACCGTTCCTGCGAAAGCTGAACCCTCCGCTCCTGCCGACACGTCTCCGCGCATGCTTACGCCTTCAAGCTCCTTATCCGCACTCATTTTATTTTCCGAGGAAGCGGGTGCAAAATAGAGCGAAGTAGTCTTCGCGCAGACAGGCGTTGCCCAGAATTTGATGTCGAACTTATAAACACCCGCGTCGGGAACATTAACGGCAAACTGCACGTACTCGTCCGCTGCCGCCTGAATCTGAACGCCGTAATAGAGCGTGCGTGCATATGCGAAATTTGTTTCGTATTTTGCATACAAGCTGTCGCTCATTCCGTAGTAACGCCAATTTTTGCCCGTTGAATCGTATGTTGAATAATTAGTTATGCCCTTGTTCTGTTCAGAGCTTCCAAGAACGAAGCTGTATGTCTGTTTGGGCATGACTTTTCCGACGTAGGTGAGTCTGACTTCCTGCGGTGCCATATTTCCGCCTGTCGATTTAAAGACAACAACAACCTCTTCGTTGTCAGACGTTACCGCAAGCGTTCCGAGCTCAGCCGTAGAAGCCTCTCCCGTTCCGTTGTAGTTTACGCTTCCGAGCTTATACTGTTCGGCTATTGCACCTTCGGCGCCGACACTCAACGGAGCCACGTAGATATCTCCCGTTTTTCCGTACTGAAGCGTTGCATAAGTGAGGTCAACCCTGTAAGTTCCCTTAGTCGGTACTTTCAGACCAAGCGCCAGCCATTGGTTATTTGCAGACTGAAGCTGGAGTCCGTAAGTCATGGTACGCGCATAGCGTGAGTATCCTGCATCCGGATTGCTCGTATAGTCGCTGTGGGACGTATACGCCGTATAGAACGAATCCTCCATTGCAACATATTTCCAATTTCTTCCCTCTGCATAGTCTGCAAAGACGGGTGCCAACACACCCTTTACTCCGCCGTTTTCCGTTGATGTGAAGTTATATGTATAAACTTCCTCAGCAGATACTGACGGGATAGCTGTGATGACGGACATCACCATCGCCATAACAAGTATTGCCAACAATGTCTTTTTCATACTGTTTACTCCTTTACCCTATTTATTACCGAACGCGGAATCCCGCGAATCAGACCTTTTTGCCGTCTCCCCAGACAACCGGCTCAAATGTTTTATTCTCAAGGCTCTTACGTGCTGCCATGCACATAAGTGTACTGAGGAAGCCGTTATCGAGAGTTGCTGTCGTATCATTTACCCCGTTCATCATTTTTACGAAATCAAACAGAAGTCCGCGGTCTCCGCCAAAGTGTCCGAGGGATGCGTCTATCTTATATGTTTCCGTAATCGGAGCGTGGTGGCGGTGAACCGTTATCATGTCCTTATACCAGTCAAAATCGAGAGTGCCGTGGTAGCCCGAAATTCTTGCGCCGCGTGCACCTGCGCCCTTTCTTGCGAAGTGGTTTTCGGCGTAGCTTACGTGCATACCGCTCTGATAGTGAATGAGGATTCCTGCCGAATCATACGTCTTAACCGCGTTTGTGAACGCACATGAACTTCCCTGCGGATTGTCGAACACGAAGTTCTTCTGCATAAACGGACTTTCCATGCACTCAAGCTGACGTTCGCAGTCTACACAGCTCTTGCCGTCCTTAAAGTCTCCGCCGAATATCTGTTGTGATGTCATAACCCCGATAGTCTCGGGCTTAACACCGATAAGATAGTTGAGCCAATCGAAATCGTGCGTTGTTTTTTCAAAGAACAGTCCCGCAGGGCCTGTCTTGCAATACCAGTTATGGAAGTAAACCCCGCCGTACGGAACGTAGTTAAATGCCTGTATATGCTCTACCGTTCCTATTTTTCCCGAATCAAGGATTTCCTTGACCAGCGTTATGAGCGGGCTTGTGCGAAGCGGGAAAGAAACAACTACCTTCTTTTCCGACTTCTCATAAACATCGCGCAGTGCGATGAGCTCTTCCATTGAGAATGTTATCGGCTTTTCGAGAATCATCGGTATATTTCTCTTCAGAACCTTAATCGCAAAGTGGACATGAGTTTCGCTTCTTGTTCCTATTATTACGCCGTCAATGCCGGAATTGTCGAGCATATCGTCGGCATCGTCCCAGACCTTGATTTCGCTTACATCTTCGCCGTCAGCTTTAAGATTTTCAATTACGCTTTTATATTCAGGGTCGCAGATTGCCGTTATCCTTGTGTTCATGCCCATCTCGCGCAGCGGCTTCAAAAGGTCTCTTGCTCGGACGCCGCACCCTATTATTCCAATATTCTTTCTCGCAAAATATGTACACTCAAGATTTGTTTCGTATCCCATTTTAATTACCTCTCTTTTTGCTCGATATGCCCGAGAGTAAAATCGAAAACATCGATTCTCCTCCGATTCTATGTATATTATCGCATTTAAACCTTGTATTTTCAATGCACGAATGTTATAATTATATAGCCGTATGTTATATTTTAAGGTAGGTTATGGAAATATGCAAAATATAGACATAGAAACAATCGGAGCTGAAAACACACAAGAAATCAACGTACACCTCGGAGGAAGGAACGTTTCATTGCCAAACGGTTTTGTTTACGGCCCTTTTATGCGTGATTATTATGTTGTGGAATATTGTGCCAACGGTTCTCTGACGGTCGTTGTTGACGATACGCCGTTTGATATTTCTTCCGGTGACCTCTATGTTGTTTCGCCGTACAAAAAAATCGAAAAGCTGTACACGTCGGACAAAACCGCCACAATATGGCTCGGAGTGAACGGTTTTGCGCTCAAAAGTCATCTGAAAGCCCTTGATTTTTCCGATAAGAATATAGTCTTTCGGCACAAGCTTGACGAAAACTGTGTAGGGCATTTGGAAAAACTCTTAAACTCGCTTGAGACGTCCACGGTCCTGACGGTCGATAGCAGAGATGATGTTCCAAACCCTGTTTTTCTCAAAAATGCAATGTACACCGATTCTTTTCACCGCGAGTCGTCCCTCCGCAAATCTGCGCTTTTTTCGCTACTTCTGGCGGACATGATGCAAATTCACGGGAAAGCAAAAAAGACTGCCCCGCCGCAGTCATCCTCAAAAAAATATGTGGCGCAGGCAATGAAATACATAGAAACGAACTATCATCTTGACATAAGCATCGAAGGAATTGCCGACAGCGTGGGCATAAACCGCAGTTATTTGTTCACGCTTTTCAAGGACGAGCTCGGCATGTCTGTCAGGGATTACTTAATCCGCGTGAGAATGAATGCGGCGTGCGATTTTTTAAAAAGCTCCGACGCTGCAATTAAGACTGTTGCATCATCGGTCGGATATGAGATGTTCGCCTTTTCCCGCATATTCCGAAAGGTCGTCGGAATGCCGCCGACAGAATACCGAAAAAAATACGGCAACTAATTAAAGAAAACATTAAACTCCGCCTGTCTATTGACAGGCGGAGTTGCCGGGAATATAATTAAAAGCAATTGGTGAAAACCTTTTGGATTGAGGTGTAAAAGTCATGAAAACTGTGATTATTCACGGTCAGAATCACGTCGGAAGCACGTGCATGATATCGCGTGAGCTGGCAAAGGAGGTCGGAGGCGAAACGTCCGAGTTTTTTCTGCCGAGGGATTTTAACGAGCCGTGCCTCGGGTGTTACTCATACTTTAAGAACGACCTTAAAAAGTGCCCGCATTTTGAAAAAATAAAAGGTTTGACGGACGCAATTCTCGAATCCGACCTTGTCATACTCGACAGCCCCGTATACGTATACCATGCGACGGGGCAGATGATGAGTTTCCTTGACCATCTCGGAACGTGGTGGGTTGTACACCGTCCGCGCCCCGAAATGAGCAGGAAGCAGGCGGTTGCCGTCTGCACGGCAGCGGGAGGCGGAATGAAAGAAACCATAAAGGACATGGCGGACAGCCTTGAAATGTGGGGTATACATAAGGTATACCGATTAGGGCTGGGTATTCAGGCAACGAATCACGGCGAAATTCCCGAAAGAATAAAAGGTAAAATCGGGAAGCGAGTTTCATGCACCGCCGAAAAAATCAAGCGCAATATAGGAAAAATCGGATACAACGCCCGCGCAAAACGCTGGTTTTCACTGATTCGTTTTGTCCACAAGCACTCAACGCGCTCGGAGCCCGACTACGGATACTGGGAGAAAATGGGCTGGCACGGAAGTCTCAGGCCATGGACTTCCCTCACGTCCGACAAAGAAACGACTTCCTGCGCGAGATAAATCCAGTGAGGTGAGAGCGATGAAGCGCTGCATTGTATTATCCGGAATCGCTTATAAAAATAAATTACAGGAGTGAAAAACAATGACGGTTCCGGAAAGCAACATTTATCCGAGAAAAAATGACAGGGAGACGGTGTATCTCAAATCCGTCATAACAAAACCCAATATTGAAGCGGGCGATTACACGATATACAACGATTATGTACACGACCCGCGCAAATTTGAAAAGAACAATGTTCTTTATCACTATCCCATAAACGGAGATAAGCTGATAATAGGAAAATTCTGTTCGGTTGCATGCGGTGCAAAATTTCTTTTTACAAGCGGAAATCACACAATGCGTTCGCTCGCTTCCTACACGTTCCCGATATTCTTCGACGAATGGGGACTTGACCCGAAGAACATCACGGAAGCATGGGACAACAAAGGCGATATCATTATAGGAAATGATGTTTGGATTGGGTATGAAGCCGTGATTATGTCGGGCGTAAAAATCGGAGACGGCGCAATTATCGGAACACGCGCCGTGGTAACAAAAGACGTGCCGCCTTATACCATTGTCGGCGGGGTTCCCGCAAAACCGATTCGCCGGCGCTTTGACGACGAGACTGTGAAAAAGCTTTTGAACCTGCGTTGGTGGGATTGGGAAAAGGAAAAAATACAGAAAAATATACCGGCAATTCAGCGCGGTGATATTTCCGCGCTGTGCAGGGAATAGCCGGCACTGCATTCAGTAAAAAAAATACCAAGGTTAGCAGCTAACCTTGGTATTTTCTTATTTCTGCAAAAATTCGTTCGCTTTATCTCCCGACACCGCACCGTTCAGCACAAGCTGTGCGAGGAGCGTTTTATCGCTCCCCTTGACCTTTGCCGACATCGCGCGGTACGATATGTGCATAACCATATCGCGGTAGAACGGAGTTTTCTCCATTTCCGCCATATCGGATGAAGTAAGTACGCCGAGTCTTACGGCATCCTTGACGGCCGTATTGTAATTAAAATCTCCGATACTGTCGTTATAGCCCAGCGCGCGGAGCACAAATGTTACATACTGATTTGCAGTAGTGTACGAGCTGCCGTCATAGCGTGTGGGCGAAACGCCGTTTGTATATCCCATTGAGTACGCATACCCGACATACTTCTGCGCCCATGCGTCAACATCCGTAAACGGGTGCGCGCGCAGAGAGGCAAGCGCGGATTCCTCCTCACCGAGCAGCCTGATAAGCATTGTTATGCTTTCTGCTCTTGTGTTTCCGCGGGAGAGCTCCAAGCCGTTTGCCGCACCTTTTACAAGCCCGAGGTTTTTAAGGGCATAAGCCTCAGAAGTGTATTTCGGAGAATAAACGGAGCTTTCAAGCGAATATTTCCCGTCTATCATGACGCGCGCCGAATCGGATGTAATTTTGATTTTCCCCGTCTTCTCGGAAAACATAAACGTTGTGTTTCTTCCGAGCGCAGTGCCCTGCGAGACTTCGATTCCCTTTGTAATATTTATAACACTTCCGAGAAAACACGATGAACTGCCGTCCAAAACGATTAATTCCGTACCCGCCGTTCCGCATATGACATCACCCGATTTCAGGGAAATCGGAGTCATTGTTCTCGTCGAATACAGATACTTCCCGCTCTTTTGAAGCTCTGCCAGCACTTTTTCCGAAGTTTTGTCGGCAATGTCATCATCGGACAGCGAAACAAAAGTCAGAGATTCTATTATTTTTTCACATTTGGTTCTAAGAGCTGCCGCTGCCGAATCTATCTTCGCCGCGGCGTTTGCAACCGCGTTATCGAAGAAACTGCCGTCAACATAGCTTTTGGAGACGACCGGGTCTGCGGCTGTTCCTCCCGAAGCGCAAACTGCGATAATGAGCGATAATGCAATCATCACCGCGAGTGCGCATGCCGAAATTCTACGCAGCATAATTTTTCCTCTCATTCTTCGGTAATCTTATAACACAGGGTCATGAGACTGTCCGCAAAATGTACATTTTCTATTTTCACGCCGAGTTCAAATTCGTTCAAATCGACATTTGCAAAGTTCCAAATGCCGTGAACTCCGAGTTTTACCGCGAGTTCCGCCGTCTCTCGTGCAAATGCCTTCGGAACTGCTATTACGGCCACCTCGAACGGTTTTTCCGCATAAGCTTCCGCAATCCTCCCGGCGTCTGATACCGTAATACCGCCGATTTCTGTTCCGATGAGTTCGGGGTTTGTATCAAATGCGGCGGTTATGTTAAAACCGCAGTTTTTGAAATTGAAGTTGTTTATAAGAGCGTGCCCGAGATTTCCCACGCCGATAATCGCTGCCGTATGATGCCGGTCTACTCCGATTATTGACGCTATTTCAGACAGCAGGCTTTCCACATTGTAGCCATAGCCCTGCTGCCCGAAACCGCCGAAGCAATTCAGGTCTTGGCGAACCTGAGATGCCGTCAATCCGAGGTCATTCGCGAGTACGCTTGACGAGACTCTGACCACGCCGTTGCTCAAAAGCTCGCGCAAGCGTCTGTGGTATTTCGGAAGTCTGCGTATTACTGACGGAGAAATATACCTCGCGCCCATTGCCTTATAACACTCCTATCTTTCAAGCTTTGACATTACATAGTCGGCAAACTCGGCGCATGTTGCACCTGTGTTTCTGCCCGTAACGACAAGCTTCTTTTCATCATACATACATACATCGAGTGCGTGTGCAAGCTTCTTTGAAAGCTCAACCTCGCCTATGTGCTCAAGGAGCATAACAGACGCTCTGAGCATACTGCACGGGTCGGCATACTTAGCTCTTCCCTCTTCTACCATTCTCGGAGCAGAGCCGTGGATGGCTTCAAACATCGCATACTTCTTGCCGACGTTTGCACTTCCCGCCGTTCCTACTCCGCCTTGGAACTCTGCCGCCTCATCGGTAAGAATATCGCCGTAGAGGTTCGGCAGAACCATTACTTGGAAATCGCGGCGGCGCTTTGTATCAACGAGCTTTGCCGTCATTATGTCAATGTACCAATCATCAAAAGAGATGTGCGGATATTTTGCCGCAACCTTCTTGCACGCGTCAAGGAACTTTCCGTCCGTTGTTTTAATGACATTTGCCTTTGTTACCGCCGTAACGCGAGTTTTCTTCATGCGGTCTGCGTATGAAAATGCAAGCTCTGCGATTCTGTCGCAGCCCTGACTTGTCGCAACCGTAAAGTCGATTGCGAGGTCGTCTGTAACATTCACACCCATGCTTCCGACAGCATAACCGCCCTCCGTATTCTCACGGAAGAACATCCAATCGATGCCCTCGCTCGGAACCTTTACCGGCCTCATATTTGCAAAGAGGTCAAGTTCCTTTCTCATTGCAACATTCGCGCTTTCGATATTCGGCCACGGGTCTCCCGCACGCGGTGTAGTTGTCGGGCCCTTTAATATTATGTGGCACGCTTTAAGCTCGGCAAGCACATCGTCGGGGATAGCCTTATTTGCCTTCACACGGTTTTCTATCGTAAGTCCGTCAATATTTCTGAATTCTATTTTTCCCGCGTCCACCTTTTCTTTTAAGAGAAATTCGAGAACACGTCGTGCCTGCTCTGTGATAGCGGGGCCGATTCCGTCTCCGCCGCAGACGCCTATTACTATCTTTGGAAGTTTTGAATAGTCAATAAACTCATTATCTTTCTTCATCGCTTCAACTCTCTTAAGCTGAAGCTCAATAATCTTTTTAAACTGCTTCATTGTCTGTTCCATATGTAAATACTCTGCCTTTCTCGTAATACTATAATTTTAATATTTTTACGGCTTTTTGTCAACTCATTACTCCCGCCGTAACACACAGTTTTGCATTTTCTTTATTTTCCTTCTTTTGTTACAAATATTACAGTTAGTATTCAATGAATTATCTCTGCCCTCTTACGACAATTTTTTACCTGCTTCGCGCAAGTTTTAAACCCGAAAGGTCCATTTTAATTTTTAAAGTTTTTTTCTGCCTGTACTGCTTAAATCGCTGTATTTCGGCAGTTTTCCGAAACACGTAAAACATCGTCGCATTCCATAAAAAAAGCTCGATTTGGTTTACGTAAAATCCGCAAATAATTTTTTTACAAATAGTTATCCACAATTTCCACAACTTTATCCACAAGCCTTAATCCCTTTATTTCCAACGGTTTCAATCATTTTTGGAATTTTTTTGCAAGTCCGCAAACTTATCTTGTGTACTTTTGTGAGTCGGTAACTTAGTTTACATAACACCGTATCTTTTCTTGTCATAATTCAACGGAAAGAGTCGCCTTTGCATTCAAATCGCTTTTTGCGGTGTTTCCCGCTATAAATTCGTAATAACCCTGCGCCCCTATCATTGCTCCGTTGTCTCCGCACAGGGAAACGGGCGGAAAGAACAGCTCGATTTTTTCACTTTTCGCCTCATTTTCGAGACGTTTCCTCAAATGTGAATTAGCCGCTACCCCACCTGCGACGGCAAGTTTTTTTCTGCCGGAAATGCGGAGTGCCTGAAATGCGCGCGGGACTATCGCGTCGCACACGGCATCGGTGAAACACGCGGCAACGGACGCACGTTCTATTTCTTCTCCGCGCATTTCGGATGTATGCACGAGATTTATCACCGCTGTTTTCAGACCCGAAAATGACATATCAAGCTCATTTTCTCCCACATGAGCGCGAGGAAGCTTATATTTTGTTTTATCCCCTACGCAGGCGAGTCTGTCCATCTCGGAGCCGCCCGGATATCCGATTCCGAGTACCCTTGCGCATTTGTCAAAAGCTTCCCCTGCGGCGTCGTCGCGCGTGGAGCCGAGAATTTTAAATTTTGTGTATGTCTGCACATCGACAAACAGCGTATGCCCGCCCGATGCCACAAGGCACAAAAACGGCGGTTCAAGCTCGGGAAATGCCAGATAATTCGCCGCGATATGCCCGCGTATGTGGTGAACGGGAATGAGCGGAACTCCGAGCGAATACGCCAAAGATTTTGCGAACCCGACTCCGACAAGCAGCGCCCCTATGAGTCCGGGAGCATATGTAACCGCAACTGCATCTATCTCTTCTGATGTTATGCCCGCATTTTCGACTGCGCGCGAGCAAAGCGCCGATATACATTCTATATGCTTTCTCGAAGCGATTTCGGGAACTACGCCGCCGTAAAGGGCGTGGAGCGACGCCTGAGACGCCACCTCGTTTGACAGAATATGTCTCCCGTCCTCGATTACGGCTATTGCGGTTTCATCGCATGAGCTTTCTATTGCAAGAATTTTCAATTTTTCCGTTCCTTTCTATATGAATATGTCATCAGCACTGCGTCCTCAGTCGGTTTTGAATAAAACCTCGGACGAATACCGACAGTTTCAAATCCGACATTTTCATAGAGCGCCCGTGCACCGAGATTTGATTTTCTCACCTCAAGAGTCCAAAAATCAAGTCCGAGCTTTTTGCCCTCATCCTTCAGCCGTTCTATGAGCGCCGAAGCAATGCCGCACCTGCGGAAATCCTCGGTTACCGCAATGTTTGTTATATAGCCCTCGTCTGCGGCGAAATATGCCCCCAAATATCCGCACACGGAGTTTCTATCCGTGCAGACAATGAACACAGCATTATCCTGCGACATAGTGGAGAGTATCTCCCGCTCGCTCCACGGCGATGAGAAGCATTCGCGTTCAAGCTCGGCGACAGCTTCCGCATCCGCCGGAACAGCCAAACGGATAATTCTATTTCTTTGCGTCATACCAAGTATCTCCTATACCTGCCTCGGCAACAAGAGGAACTGACAGCCTGCACGCGTTCTCCATTGCAGCGGTGAGCAGTTCTGCCGCCTTTTCCGCGTCTTCTCTGCGGGCTTCCACTATAAGTTCGTCGTGTACCTGAAGTATCAGCTCTGCATCGAGCCCGCTCTCGGAAAGGCTTTTTTCTGCGCTGTTCATTGCTATTTTTATTATGTCCGCGGCCGTTCCCTGTATCGGCGCATTCAGTGCGACGCGTTCTCCGAACGCCCTCAGATTATAGTTTTTTGAAGACAGCTCGGGAATATATCTTCTCCTGCCGAACATTGTTGTTACATATCCATCCCTATGCGCTTTTTCAACTATGCTTTTCATATATTCGGCTATACCCGAATAGTGTTTCAGGTATGCTTCCATATACGCTTTTGCCTCGGAACGGCTCACCCCTATGTCATCGGCGAGTGAAAACTCGGATATTCCGTAAACTATTCCGAAGTTGACAGCTTTTGAAACACGTCTCATCTCCGGGGTTACATCGTTTTGCGAAACGCCGAACACCTGCGACGCCGTGCGTGAATGTATATCTGCACCCTCCGAAAAAGCACGGCACATCTCCTTATCCCCTGTTATATGTGCAAGAACTCTCAGCTCTATCTGTGAATAGTCCGCATCAACAAAGCAGTAATCCTTTCCTTTAGGCCCGAACATTTTTCTTACCTCACCGCCGAGCTCTGACCTTACGGGTATATTTTGCAGGTTAGGGTCGGTTGAGCTGATACGCCCCGTCGCGGTTGCCATCTGATTAAAGGTTGTGTGTATTCGTCCGTCCGTGTCCGATATGAAGCGCAAAAGCCCGTCTGTGTACGTCGATTTCAGCTTCGTAAGCTTTCTGTATTCGAGTATCGGGCGAATTATACTATATTTGCGGGAGAGCTTTTCAAGCACGTCCGCGTCGGTAGAATATCCCCGTTTTGTCTTCTTGACGGGAGGGATTCCGAGATGTTCAAAAAGCACTTCCCCCAACTGTTTCGGAGAGAGGATATTAAACTTTTCGCCCGCCTCTTTATATATATCGTCTTCAATCCTTGCTATTTCTGACGACAGGTTCTCCCCGAACCTGCGGAGCTCTGTTCCGTCAACCGCAACACCCCTGCGCTCCATATTATACAGAGTGTCGACAAGCGGCATTTCAATATCATCGTAGAGCTTCTTTCCGCCGTCCTTTTCGAGCTTGTCCTCAATCGCGCCGCGCATCTCAAAAATTGCGTCGGAAACGGCACTCAAAGCACAGAGCCCGTCCTCGCTCCCCGTGAGCGGGGAGAAGCTTGACGCGTCGGTTAGCTTTTCCGCGCTTTCCGATATTTCAAGGCCGAACATATGTGCCACGGAATCAAGGCTGTAATTCTTCTTTGACGGGTCGGCGACATACGCGCCGAGCGCTGTGTCAAACACGGCATTTTCAAGACATATGCCCTCGGCGAGAGCCGAATATTTTTCTTTTTTTATATTGTGCATAATCTTTGCGGTCTTGTCCGACAGGACAAAACGGCAAAATGCGTCAAAATCATTTTCGTCCGCATCATTTCTCGACATACAGTACGTACTTTCCCCGTCGCAGACGCCTATTCCCGCAAAATCCTCGGCAAGAACTACAGAAACGGTTTTTCCCGATAGTTTCCCGCAGACATTTTTGACATCGTCTGAGCTTTTCAGCACTGTTTGCGCAATATTCTTTTTACTGTGTGTTGCAATCTCTTCGCTCTGTTCCCCGCGCAGTCCGAGTTTGTTGATGAAGTTCTTAAACTCAAGCCTTAGGAACAGGCGGTAAAGCTTTTCCCTGTCCGCTTCAATCAGCCGCGCGTCATCACACGTGAAGTTTATCGGTGCTTCAAGGCAAATGGTTCCGAGCCATTTGGAAAGATATGCGTTCTCACGGCCTTCGGTAAGCTTTTTGCGGACACTGTCCTTTATATCGGGAGAGTTGAGATTCTCGTACAGATTATCTATATCTCCGAACCTTAAAACGAGTGAAAGTGCCGTTTTTTCGCCTATACCCGCAACGCCCGGTATATTATCCGATGAATCCCCCATGAGTGCCTTCAAATCGCGCATAAGAGATGCCTCAATTCCGTATTTTTCAAGTATTTTTTCGGAATTGTAGCGAACGGTTTCCGTGCGTCCCATTCTCGTCGTTACGAGTAGGACATTTGTTCCCCGGTTTTCTATGAGCTGGAAGCTGTCGCGGTCTCCCGTTACTATATCGCATTCGTTGCCCGTCTCCGCGCATATTCGGCTTATTGTGCCTATAATGTCGTCAGCCTCATAGCCCTCGCATTCTATGCGCTTTATATTCATCGCGTCCAGAACCTCTTTAAGCGGTTCCATCTGCTCGGCAAGCTCATCCGGCATTCCCTTGCGGTTTGCCTTATATCCGTCATATTTCTTGTGTCTGAATGTCGGCGCGCGCAAATCAAACGCAACGCAGACGCCGTCAGGCTTTTCGTCCTCGAGCATTTTCAGGTAAATGGAAATAAATCCGTATATTGCGTTTGTGTGCAGTCCCTCGCCGTTTGTCAGCGGACGTATGCCGTAAAACGCGCGGTTTATCAGGCTGTTGCCGTCTATTACCATCATTTTCATTTGTTCTTCCGCCTGTCTTTAAAAATAGGAAAGTGGCGGAGATATAGTCTCCGCCATGTTATGTTAAGCTTTATGCCACTTTACGCCTTCGGGTGTGTCCTCAAGTATTATTCCCATTTTGCCGAGTTCATCGCGTATTCTGTCTGCCTCCGCAAAATTTTTCTCTTTTCTCGCCGTCTGCCTCTTTGCTATCATTTCCTCAATATCGGTGTCAAGTGTTTCATCCTCTTTTTTATCGAGAACACCGAGGACATCGCAAAGCTCATGAACGCGCTCACGACACGCGGACGCGAATGCGCGCGTTTTGTTATCCGCAAGCGAGGTATTCACATCGCGCACAAGCTCAAATATTGCGGCTATTGCATCGGCCGTGTTGAGGTCGTCATCCATTGCCGTTATGAACTTTTCGCGGTACTTGTCAAAGCCTGCAAGTATTTCCTTCTGTTTGTCCGAAAGCGGTTCATCCGAGCCGTTTTTGGACAGAAATTCCATATTTCCGTCAGCATTATGGAGTCTCTCAAGCGCGGCTTTGCTCTGCATGAGGGATTCCTGCGAATAGTTAATCGGGCTTCTGTAATGTGCCGAGAGCATGAAGAAACGGATTGCGTCATATCCGTAAACTTTTGCCGCATCGCGCACGGTGAAGAAGTTGCCGAGGGATTTTGACATTTTCTTATTATCGATATTCAAAAATGCGTTATGAAGCCAGTAGTTTGCGAACGTGCAACCGTTTGCGGCCTCGCTCTGGGCTATCTCATTCTCGTGGTGCGGGAACATGAGGTCAACACCGCCGCTGTGTATATCAATCGTCTTTCCGAGGTAGCGGTTTGCCATTGCACTGCACTCGATGTGCCAGCCCGGGCGCCCTTTTCCCCACGGTGAATCCCACGAAGGCTCGCCCGGCTTCGCGGCCTTCCAGAGCGCGAAGTCCACGGCGTCCTCCTTCTTTTCTCCGACGCTGATTCTTGCGCCTGCGACGAGGTCGTCAATCGGCTGTTTTGAAAGCTTGCCGTAGCCTTTAAATTTCAGGGCGCGGTAATAAACATCTCCGTCCACTTCATAGGCGTAGCCTTTATCAACAAGCGTCTTTACCATATCGATTATCGCGTCGATATTCTCGGTTGCGCGGGGATGAACGGTTGCCTCGTGTATTCCGAGTCCCTTTGCGTCTTTAAAATATTCGGCTATATATTTTTCGGCGATATCTTTATATGTTACGCCTTCTTCGTTTGCGCGGTTTATTACCTTGTCGTCGATATCGGTGAAATTCTGAACAAATTTGACCTTATACCCGCGGTATTCGAGGTATCTGCGGAGCACGTCAAAAACTATAAAAGGACGCGCGTTTCCTATGTGGAAATAGTTATAGACCGTAGGCCCGCATGAATACATCTTAACAGAGTTTGCGTCCATCGGCTTAAATTCTTCTTTTCTTCTTGTGAGCGAGTTATAAACTTTCATCCTACTTTTCCTCCGTGTCTTTGCCGTCGGCAGACATCTTAAGAACACCGCCGAAGCTCTTGAAATATTCAATGCCAGAGATTACTGTTATTATCACCATGAGCCAAATTGCAATCCTTCCCGCGGTTATATTTGAGAAAACGGTTATACTGCGGAACGGCGTCATTAAAAAGATAAGTCCCATGAGCTGGATAAATGTCTTTGCCTTTCCGGACTTCTGAGCCGCAATCACTATTCCTTTGCCCATTGCGACCGTCCTCAGCGATGTAACAAGAAGCTCCCGCGCAATTATAATCAAAACAGGCACGCTTCCTACTATCCCTTTTTCACAGAGAACGAGAGCGGCGGATATAACGAGAAGTTTATCCGCAAGCGGGTCCAAAAACTTTCCGAATGTAGTTACCTGATTATATTTACGCGCAATATAGCCGTCTATCCAATCGGTGCAGCTCGCGACCGTAAAGACAATAATTGCTGCCCACATACTGTTTGTAAAATCCGAATCAATAAGCGCACACGCAACAAACACCGGAATCAGAAGCACCCTTATTATCGATATAATATTCGCCGTTGTCATACAGCGCCTCCTTATTCTGCCTTTCCGACAAGATCTCCGTCAAGTTCTTCTATAATTTTAACATTTACAAACTCACCCGGTTTAATGCCTTTTCTGCCGGTAAAGAATACCTTACCGTCAACCTCCGGCGAATCTGCAAAGCTTCTTCCGAAGTAATTTTCACCTATGCGGTCAAATCCCTCGCACAGGACTTCAATCGTTTTTCCCATAAGACGGCTGTTGTATTCGTCCATAACACGCGACTGCAAAATCTCCACAAGCTCCGCGCGCCTTATCTTTGTCTGCTCGTCAACCTGTCCGTCCATATCATATGCACGCGTACCCTCCTCGCGGTAATAAGGGAAAACACCCGCGCGCTCAATTTTATACTCCTTCAGGAAATCACACAGTTCTTCAAATTCCTCATCCGTTTCCGACGGGAAGCCTACTATCAGACTTGTGCGTATTACGACACCGGGGATTTTTTCGCGCAGTTTCTTAAACAGCGTTTCTATCTCCTCGCGCGTGCCGTGCCTGTTCATTGCCTTGAGTATTCTGTTATTTATATGCTGTATAGGTATATCAAGATACTTTACTACCTTGTCCTCACTTGCTATTGTGTCTATAAGCTCGTCGTCCATTTTATCGGGATAGAGGTAATGCAGACGTATCCACTTGATTCCGTCAATCCCGCAAAGCTTGCGGATAAGACGCGAGAGTGCGCCCTTTTCGCCGCGGTCCATTCCGTATCGGCTTATATCCTGAGCAATCACTATGAGCTCCTGCACGCCCGTTTGTGCCAGTGCCTCCGCTTCCTTAACAATTTCCGATTCATCACGGCTTCTGAACCTTCCGCGAAGGGACGGAATAACACAATATGAACATCTGTTGTCACAGCCCTCGGCTATTTTGATAAACGCCGTGTATTGGGGTGTGGTCAATATTCTTCCGCATTCGAGCGGTGCCGTGTCCGCTTTGGCAAAAAATGCCTGCTTTTCATCCTCAAAAACACCTTCCAATACGGATACAATGTCCATATAGCTTCCGCATCCGACAAGTGCGTCAATCTCGGGAAATTCGTCCGTAAGCTTTTCGCGGTCGCGTTCCGCAAGACATCCCGTTACCACAATTTTCTTTATGCTTCCCTCATTTTTCAGAGTTATTGCCTCTTTTATGTATTCGTGAGCTTCCTCTCTCGCGCTTGAGAGAAAGCCGCAGGTGTTAATCAAAACTGCGTCAACGTCATTAAGCTCCAGCGTGAGCTCATACCCCGCTTCGTCAAGAAGCGACAGCATATGCTCGCAGTCCACCTGATTCTTTGAGCATCCGAGCGAAACAACGCCTATCTTCCTTGCCATTAAAACATATCCTCCGTATCAAATTCAAGCTCCGAAAATGCAGAGCGTATCTCGTCATATTTATATCCGCGCCGCAGAAGATACGATGTTATCTTCTGCTTTTCCGCGTGGTCGGGCGAGTATGATTTCAGTTTCTTTTTTATAAGCGGAACAATCTCATCGGTAAATCCGCCGAGACGAGCGACAGTTTCTTCCGACAATTCCTTAGAAATACCGCGTCGGCGGAGTTCCTCCCGTATTTTGAGAATCCCGTATCCGCGCTTTTTATAGTACTCCGCACACATTACGGCGTAACGTTCATCATCGACAAGTCCTTTTTCAACGAACCAATCCGCCGTTTCCTCTGCGTCTTTTTCGGAGTATCCTCTTTCCTTCAGCTTATCGGAAAGCTGTGCTCTTGAAACAGAGTGGTGCGAAAGCGTGCGCGCCGCGCTCGCTCTCGCGCGTCTGTCCGTATACTTTTTATGCAGTGCCGATACCTCTTCTTCGGAAATATCACTTCCCGCTTTCAGCATATACGCATCATCCGCCGAAGCCGGGATTGATGTTCCGTCCTCAAAATGCAGAATGAGCTTGTTCTTATCGCGCTTGCCGACACTGATTCTTTGGATTCTCATTATCCTTCAAATTCGTCGGCGTCAACTTTAACTCCGCGCTTTGCCGCAACTGCCGACGATGGCTGTGCCGAAGCCGGCTGTGCTATGTTTTCATAATTCTCGCGGATTTGCGCTTCAATTTTATCGCAGAGCTCAGGGTTATCGGAAAGGTACTGCTTCGCATTGTCGCGTCCCTGACCGAGGCGTGTCTCGCCCATATTGAACCATGAGCCGGACTTTTGGATTATATCGAGTTTAACTGCAAGGTCGAGGATTTCTCCCACCTTTGATATGCCTTTCCCGTACATAATATCAAATTCTGCCTCACGGAACGGAGGTGCGACCTTATTTTTTACAACCTTTGCGCGTGTGCGGTTTCCGATGAACTCGGAGCCGTTTTTCAGTCCCTCAATGCGTCTTACGTCGATTCTGACACTCGAGTAGAACTTGAGTGCGCGGCCGCCCGCGGTAACTTCGGGGTTTCCGTAAACGACCCCGACTTTTTCTCGGAGCTGATTTATAAATATCGCAACGCAGTTTCCCTTTGAAATTGCGCCTGCAAGCTTGCGCATTGCCTGCGACATAAGCCTCGCCTGAAGTCCGACAAACGCGTCGCCCATTTCGCCCTCTATTTCCGCTCTCGGAACGAGTGCGGCAACGGAGTCCACAACGAGAACATCTATTGCATTGCTTCTCACCAAAGCCTCGGCGATTTCAAGCGCCTGCTCGCCTGTGTCCGGCTGCGAGACCAGGAGGCTGTCGATGTCTACGCCGAGCGCCCTTGCATACACGGGGTCGAGTGCGTGTTCAACATCGATGAAAGCCGCTTCTCCGCCCTTCTTCTGCGCTTCGGCGATTACGTGGAGCGCAAGTGTGGTTTTACCTGATGATTCGGGCCCGTAAATTTCGATTATTCTTCCGCGCGGGACGCCGCCTATACCGAGCGCAAGGTCGAGCGTGAGCGAGCCTGTCGATATACACGAAACGTTCATCTCGCGTTTTTCGCCGAGACGCATTACCGACCCTTTTCCGAACTGCTTCTCTATTTGGGAAATTGCAGTTTCAAGTGCCTTTTGAGTATCTGAGTTTTTCTTTTCCATATCTTTATACACTCCTGTTAATTTATTTCTTCTTTAATGCACGACACGACTCTGTTTGTACCCGCCGTATCACGCGTTGTCTGCACATTTTTTCCGCCTGATGACGATAGTATTTTTTCAATTTCCGCGCTCTGCGATATTCCGCATTCAAGCGCAAGGACTCCGCCGTCATTCAGCGCGTCCATCCAATTATTGGCGATTGCCCGATAAAAGTCAAGCCCGTCGGCGCCGCCGCAAAGAGCCGAGAACGGCTCAAAATCGCGGACGGACGAATCTATCTCCGTCATTTCCTTTTCTGTTATATACGGAGGGTTTGAAACTATGAGGTCAAACTTTCCGAGCTGTTTTGGCGGAGCGGACATCATATCCGCATGAACACAGGATATACGTCCGCCGAGACGGGTTGAGATAACATTCTCTTTTGCAACGGCAAGTGCGCCGTCCGATATATCGGCAAGAACCCCGTGCGCGCCGTTGCGCATGGAAGCGAGGGCAATACCGACACACCCGCTCCCGCAGCCGAGGTCGAGAAAGCGAAATTCGCCGTGTACGCGACGAAGTCCGCAATCGACGAGCGCTTCGGTGTCCGAGCGCGGGATAAGCACATCGGGCGTAACCTTGAGCGTTATTCCGTAAAACTCCCATTCTCCGAGTATATACGCAAGCGGTTCGCCCGAGAGACGCCGCTGCGCCATCCTTGCGGCCGAGGCGGTTATATCATTCGGCGCATGGAGATATTTATCGCGTACAAATTCTTCCTTTGTCTTTCCCGTTACATATCTTATAATCTCCGAGGCCTCAAGCTCCGCCATGGAGACGCCTGCGGATATCAGCTTCCGCCGTATGTCCAGGTAAACGTCGTTATAGGTAGTGAACAAGCTTTCCGCACCCCAAACTTACCAATTATCGTCATTTTCATTCTCGGGAATTACCGCGGAGAGCGCGGCGATTCCCACTTCTATCATGCTGTCGTCCGGCTCAAACGTGGTAAATGTCTGAAACCAAAGCCCGGGTGCCCGCAAAAACCGTGTAACAGGGTTGTCGTACCTTCCGACAAGTCGGTTTACTTCATAGCTTATTCCGACGACGACAGGCAGAAGCACAAGGCGCAGTGCCATTCTTACGAACGGATTCGACCATCTCACAACCGAGAACACGAGAACGCTTATTATCATTACCGAAAACAGGAAGCTCGTCCCGCACCGCGGATGCTCCTTGGGAAATCTTCTCACGTTCTCTACCGTAAGCTCCTCACCTGCTTCGTAGCAGAATATCGACTTATGCTCCGCGCCGTGGTACGAGAATACGCGCTTCATATCTTTCATCCGCGAGATTGAGAACATAAACAGCAGAAAAACAATGACGCGAAGCGCACCTTCGGTGAGGTTTCTCCATATCCCCGAGCCTATATAGCTGTCGAGAAAGCCGGCGAGGAGAGTGGGAAGAAATATAAAGAGGACAATCGGTATTGCCACTCCGAAAACGGTCGCAATTCCCATTACTGCTTTTTCCACCGCATCATTTCCGAACTTTTCGGAAAGCCATTTTTCAAACTTATCGGGTTCTTCGTCCGTATCCTGTATAGCCACAGACGATGTGTAATTCAGCGCTTTGATTCCCCGTTTCATTGATTCGTAAAGTCCTACAATTCCGCGTATGAACGGAAGCGCGCAAAACTTGTTTCTTTCGCGCAGAAGCTTAATGTTTTCCGTTTTCAGTTCTATCGTGCCGTCGGCACGGCGCACCGCCACGGCGCTTTTGTTCGGCCCGAGCATCATTATGCCCTCTATGAGAGCCTGCCCGCCGATTGACGTTTTCTTTTTCTTGTTCATTTCCTTGCCTTTCTTCTATTCTTCCTGTTCGGTCTCTTTAATCGGGAGCGAGATTGTAACACACGTTCCGTCTCCGACCGTGCTTGATATTTCAAGCTCACCGCCGTGAAGATTTACTATTTCGTCGCTGACCGCAAGACCTATTCCGCTTCCCTGAGCTTTTGACGTTCCCTTATAAAACTTCATTTTGACGTACGGGAGTTCCTCCGGGGATATGCCCTCTCCGTAGTCGCGGATTTCAATCTTTGCCGTTTTTCCGTCTCTGAACACGCGGATATCTATTTTACCGCCGCTCTTGCCGTGTTTTACGGCATTGTCGAGTATATTGAAAAATACCTGTTTCAGGCGTTCACGGTCTCCGTTTATAATAATATCGTCGAGCTCGTCCTGCTCGTACTTCATCTCAATACCCGCTTTTCTGAAGGTATCGGAGTACATAAACAGAGTCTCCTCAAATTCTGCTTTCAGATTTACGGTGTCTATATACAGGGTAAACCTCCCGCTCTCCATTCTCGCAAAGTCGAGGAGCTCTTCAACCATTTTCGACAGCCTGCGTGTTTCCTTCAGAATTATCTCAACTCCGCGGCTTGCCTCTTCTTTATTTTCCATTCCGACTGCCGTAAGCGTTTCGCCCCAGCCGATTATTGCCGTGAGCGGAGTTCGCAGCTCGTGCGAAACTGACGATATAAACTCGTTTTTGATTTTTTCGACGCGCGCTATTTCGGCTGACATCTCATTTATCGAGTCTGCAAGCTCTCCTATTTCATCGTCGAATTTTTTATCTATTTTTACGCCGTAACTGCCTTTTGTTATCTGTTTTGTTATATCGGTGATTTCCTGGAGCGGAGACAAAATCGACTTTACAAAAAATCTGTTCGATAAGAACACATAGAGTGCCATGACCGCACCGATAAGAAGTGCTATCGCTGTTTGTATCACTATACGCTTGTCTACATTTTTAAGGCTTGTAACATAGCGTACCACGCCGACAACCATATCATCGCCGGAGATAAGCGGTGCTGAAACGCTCATGATTCTTTCGCCCGTCAGCGGGTTTTTGCCCACGAAGCTTGCGAGCTTCTTCTGAGCCATTGCCTCGTCTATTTCGGGGGTTGCGGGCTTTGTTCCCGCCACAAGCCCGCGTGAGGATATCACCACACGCCCGTTTGAAAACAGAATCTGGCTTTCGACATCACGAATCGCCGAGTTTCCGCCGAAGTTCTTTTTTGCGAGGTTATAGAATGATTCGGCGTCGGACGAAAGCCCGCGCCCGAAAAACTCCGCACTTACCTCGGCACTGCTCTCAAGGCTTTGCTTAATGCTCATGTAATAGTAGTTCATTGCACTCACAGAGAAAACCGCAATACAAATTCCGATAACAAGCATCATGTATATTAAGTTTTTAATGACAAATCTTCGCTTAATGCCGTTTTTTCCGTGCATGTTCTCCAGCTTCTCCTTTAAGCGTTCCACTTATATCCGTATCCCCAGACCGTCTGTATGAATGAGGGATAGGCGGGGTCGTCCTCAATTTTCAGGCGCAGTCTGCGTATGTTTACATCAACAATTTTCAACTCGCCCGCGTAGTCGCTGCCCCATACCGCCGAGAGCATATCCTCGCGCGATATTGCGCGTTCGGGGTTCTCTATGAAATATCTCATGATTGTATACTCAACCTGAGTAAGGCGTATTCTCACTCCGTTTTTTTCAAGTGTTCTCGTGCGTGTATTGAGAACAAACGGTCCGCTCTCAAGTCTTGCCGAATCTTCTCCTATAACTCCGTCAAGCCTGCGGTAAAGAGCGTCTATTCTCGCTATAAGCTCCGTCGGCGAAAACGGCTTGGTAACGTAATCGTCTGCACCTGTCATAAGCCCTGTAACGCGGTCTACTTCCTGCGTTCTTGACGTGAGCATTATTATTCCGATTTTCGAGCCTCCTGCGCGTATTCTTCGGCAAACCTCGAAGCCGTCTATACCCGGGAGCATGATATCGAGAATTGCAACTCCTATGCGCGAGTCATTTTCGAGTATATCAATCGCCTGCTCGCCCGTTTCCGCCTCTGCCACCTCGTAGCCCGCACGGCTTAAGTTTATAACCACAAAGCTTCTGATGCTCGGTTCGTCTTCAAGCACCAAAATCTTCTTTTTTCCCATTAAAGCTTACCTCCTATGCAAAAAGTACGTCTTGCAGCCACGTATCCGCGCGCAGCTTGAACGAATTCTTCAGAGAGTTCTCGGTTATATCGGTTCCCAAGTAGCTTGAGCTTCCGATTTCGGCCGCAAACACCGCATCTCCACGACGGCCTATTTCGAACCTGCCGTCCTTTGCGGCATACTCTTCACGCAAATCTCCCGTAAGCACATAGACTGTAAACAGCAATGCGTGAAATTCCTCATCCTCTTTATTCCCGAGCGCTTCACGCGAATAAAAGCGAATGACTGTCTCTCCGCTTCCGCTGACGCTGCGCTCGCATTTGACTGCCCCGTTCCATGACGACGGCAAAATCAAATACCATCTTTCCGCAAATGAATGATAGCTTAAAAAAGACGCTTCCGCAGATGCACCGCGCGCAAAATTATGCCATGAATACATTCCGTTTGCCGAAGCCGTGCTTGCCGACGGCTCCGCAGACATAGGATATTCGACCACGCCGTCGCCGTTTATGTCGTCGCACAGTGCGGTCGTGTTTCTTTTTATGCCTTGGGGTGTGATATCCGAATATGTGCCGTTTGACGCGTCAATAATATCTGTAACGGCACCGTCTTTATCCTCTCTTTCAATGAACACGCCCGTCTTGCCTCCGGAGTATTTTCCCGAGCGTATTCCGAGTATTTTTCCGTCTGCCGCAGAAAGTGCGGTCTCGCCCGCATTTTGGAGCTTCTCTCCGTCTGATGTGTACATGCCTGCGATGTGCCTGCCGTTCTTCTCGGATATTGCGAGGAACTCATTCCTGCCGTCTCCGTCGATGTCCGCTACGGAATATTTCAAAATTCTTGTATTCAGCAGGGGTTTCATCTGCCCTCCCTCAAAGCCGTAAACGGAGACATCGTGCATACCCTCGCCGCTGCCCCACTCGACAATCATTCTGTATCCCGTGTCGGACAGTCCGGCATAAGCAACCGTATATATTTCATTTTCTTTTCCTGTTATTTGTGAGGATAAGGAATATCCCGCGCCTGAGCGTTTTAATATATATATTGACGTTTTATACGTCTCCACAACATCGCGCAGAAAGACGATTCCCTCTTCCTCACCGTCTCCGTCAAGGTCTATAAGCTGTATCGGCTGGCGGTTGATTCCCGCACGCGGTGCCGAGTATTCGCATCCCTCGCCCTTTATATGCCCTGCGGCATCGAACAAGGCCGTCTGTGCGGACGGAAGCTCAGGCACTCTCAGCATATCATCCGAGAAAGTGCCGCACCCCGAAAGCGCGAATACCATAATTATGAGCATAAGCAAACACGCATTTTTTCTCATGTGCTTTAAAACCTTTCCGCATAAAAAATCATTGTTTTTCCGCATTCCTATACATCGTTTATTATATTACAATTTTTTTCAAAACACAACATCTATTTGCGCCCGAAACGAAAATTTATGTTGCAAAACACGACGGGTTGTTGTATACTTCTTTTAGCATTGAGAAAGGAAGTGATGTTTATCGGTTAGGCGGTGTATGTTCAGCGCCAGAACCCGATGTATGCGGAGACACTGTTCGGGTTGACGAGGTGGGAGAAGCACAAAGCGCTTTGCCTTGTGTATCGAAGTTTTCGGCGGATACTCCCCGACCCATCCTGCTGCGGGTCGATGGGGGCATATCACAAATACTGTCGGCAACGACAGGGACAACGGATATGCCTGCGGCAGAGACGGCATCTTAAATCTACTCATATCTTGCCGTCGGGGAATTTTGTCCCCTTTTTTTGAAAGGATTTTTAATTATGTGTGGAATAGTTGGTTTCACAGGAAGTGCAGATGCGCTCCCTGTACTTGTTAATGGACTTAAGCGACTTGAATACCGCGGATATGACTCTGCGGGAATCGCCGTTTTTGACAATGACGATATCAAGGTGGTAAAGACCCACGGAAGAATTTCGGACCTCGAACGCAAGCTGAGTGAAGCAAAACACCTCACTTCTACCTGCGGAATAGGTCATACGCGCTGGGCAACACACGGCGAGCCCACCGACGAAAACTCGCACCCGCATCTCTCAGAGGACGGAAGAATAGCGGTAGTTCACAACGGCATTATCGAAAACTATGCCGAAATAAAAGAACGTCTTATAAAACGCGGGTATCACTTCCTTTCCGAGACGGACACGGAGGTAATTGCTCATCTTCTCAATTACTATTACAAGGGCGATATTATGGAAGCGCTCTGCAAAGTCATATCAAAGGTGCGCGGTTCCTACGCCCTTGGCGTTTTGTGTGCGGACCTTCCCGGCGAAATAATCGCCGCGCGCCGCGACTCGCCCTTAATTGTCGGACTCGGCGAGGGCGAAAACTTTATTGCGTCGGATATACCTGCATTTCTTGCCCGCACGCGCGATTACTACACGATTGACGACGGCGAAATCGTCCGCCTCTCCAAAGACTCGGTTACCGTTTACAATTCCGACCTTGAACCGATTGAGAAAGAACGCATGACCGTTAACTGGAACGTTGAAGCGGCGGAAAAGGGCGGATATGAGCATTTCATGCTCAAAGAAATCCACGAGCAGCCGAAAGCCGTCCGCGATACAATTTCCCCGCGCATCGAAAACGGGCACATTGCGCTTGATACGGATATTCCGTATGATTTTTTCAAGAATCTTTCACGTATTCACATAGTGGCATGCGGTTCCGCATACCACACGGGTATGGTCGGCAAATATATAATAGAAAACATGGCGAAAGTGCCGACGGAATGCGACCTTGCGTCTGAGTTCCGTTACCGCGACCCCATTCTCTCCGAAAATGACCTTTGCATCATTATCAGCCAGTCGGGCGAGACCGCGGATTCACTCGCCGCGCTCCGTGAAGCAAAAAAGCACGGAGTTAAAACGCTTGCGATTATCAATGTTGTCGGAAGCACCATTGCGCGCGAGGCGGACTATGTTCTGTATACGTGGGCAGGCCCCGAAATCGCGGTTGCGACGACAAAGGCCTATTCGACTCAGCTTTCGCTCCTCTATCTTATCGCAGTGAAGCTCAGTGGCGTGCGCGGTTACATAACCGCCGACGGCGAAGCGGCGCTTGCAAACGAGCTGCTTCTTCTTCCCGAGAAGATAGAAAGCGTAATATCTCAGGTAGAGAAATTGCAATATTTTGCATCGCAGTTCCACAATCACAAGGATATATTCTTCCTCGGCCGCGGAGTTGACTATGCGGCGGGGCTTGAGGGTTCTCTTAAGCTAAAGGAAATTTCCTATATACGGAGCGAGGCGTATGCCGCAGGCGAGCTGAAGCACGGAACGATAGCTCTCATACAGGATGACACTCTTGTTGTCGCGATAGTTACGCAGTCCGAGCTTGCCGAAAAAATGATAAGCAATATACGCGAGGTTAAGGCGCGCGGTGCGAACGTTCTCACAATCGCGTCCGAATCAAACGCCGAGATGCTCAAAGAAGTTTCCGATAATCTCTTCATTGTTCCCGATTGCTTTGAGAAATTCTCGCCGTCGCTTTCGGTTGTTGCGATGCAGATATTCGCTTATTATATAGCCGTTTACCGCGGATGCAATGTTGACAAGCCGAGGAATCTCGCAAAATCCGTTACCGTTGAATAAATACAAAACCATTCCCCGAAAACTTCGGTTTCGGGGAATATTTTTTGTTTCCAAATTGTAATTTGACTTATTCGCTGTGTTTGCTATATACTAAAGTAAAGGCAAAATATGTCGAACGGAGGGAGTTTCTTATGCGTTTGGTTTCATCTGACAGGAAAAGCCGTGTCATACTCATTATTGTTTCAACATTGATTCTCGCCGCGGCGGTATATGCTCTTGTGCTCGCCGTTAATTCTCTTATAACGGTAAATAAAAGAAGGCCTCCGAAAATCCTGGACGCATGGGTCAGCGTAAAGGATTCTCTTATTGCAAACGAGATATACCGCGCGGACAGCATGTGCCGGCAGTACGAATATGACGAAGCGCTCGCGCTCCTCGGGAGATACGACAGCGACGAAGCAATTTCCGCGTATGAGCGGATTAACTCCGAGAAGAACAAGCTCGCCCCCGCGGATATCTATTCAATACCGCATGTGTTTTTCCATTCACTCATCGCCGACACGTCAAAGGCGTTTGACGGCGACACAAGGGAAGCCGGCTATAATCAGGTCATGACCACGATAGCCGAATTTCGTGCAATACTCGAGCAGATGTATCAGAAAGGCTACGTTCTCGTTTCTCTGCATGACATTGCGGAAAAACAACCCGACGGAACATTCAAGCCGGGTAAAATTATGCTTCCCGCAGGCAAGCGTCCGTTTGTACTTTCCGTCGATGATGTATGCTATTACGAATATATGGAGGGCGACGGGTTCGCGTCGCGCATAGTCATCGGGGATGACGGAAACCCCACCTGTGCGATGAAACAGGACGACGGAACATTTGTATACGGCGAATATGACGTTGTTCCGATACTTGATTCCTTCGTTCGCGAGCATCCCGACTTTTCCTACAAGGGAGCGAAGGGCATCCTCGCATTTACGGGGTACAACGGTGTAATGGGCTACCGCACCTGCCCGTCTTACAACGACAATCCGACATATGCCGAGGACTGCGAAAATGCCAAAAAGGTCGCCGAAGCCCTGCGCGCCGACGGCTGGGAATTTGCAAGCCACAGTTGGGGCCACCGAAATATGAAAACAATGAAATTTGAGGATTTGAAAACCGACTCGACACGCTGGAAGAACGAGGTCGAATCGATAATCGGGGACACCGACATTCTCATATTCCCGTTCGGCTCCGATATCGGAGATTGGCATAAGTATTCCGACACGAACGAGCGTTTTGCCTTCCTCAAATCAATGGGCTTTGACTATTTCTGCAACGTGGACAGCTCGAAGGCATGGCTTCAAATCGGCAGTAATTATGTGCGTCAGGGCCGCAGAAATCTTGACGGATACCGAATGTACTATGATATGATAAATGACAAAAAGGACTATCTTTCCGACCTGTTTGACGTAAACAAGGTGTTTGATAAGGCGCGTCCCGTCCCCGTTCCGCCCATGTAAAAAAACACCCTCCGCTGCTAAAATAAAGCGGAGGATGTTTTTTTATTTCATAAACAGAGTTCCGCAGATTTTTCCTGCGATTATGTCGTATACATTTTCAATATGCGCGCCGTTTGTTATTACCATCGGAATCCCGTTTTCAAGACAGATTTCCGCGGCATGGATTTTTGTAACCATTCCTCCCGTACCGAGGCTCGTTCCCGCCCCTCCCGCAATACTGCGTATATGCTCGTCAACCCCGTTCACAAGCGGGATTACCTTTGCATTTTCATTCTCATTCGGGTTGCTGTCGTAAAGCCCGTCGATATCCGAGAAAATTATAAGCAGGTCTGCCTTTGCAAGCACGGCAACCTCTGCCGACAGACTGTCGTTGTCGCCGAACAGTATTTCCTCTACCCCGACCGAGTCATTCTCATTTACAACGGGGATTGCCCCGAGTTCAAACAGTGCCTCAAATGTATCCTCTATCATTTTTCTGCGCTCCGGCTGAGTTATGTCATTTTTTGTTATGAGTATCTGCCCGACAACCTGTGAGTAGTCAAGAAAGAACTTATCGTAAATGTGCATAAGCTCGCATTGCCCGACGGACGCCGCCGCCTGCTTGTACATAAGCTCCCGCGGTCTCGCCGTCATGCCGAGCTTGCTCATTCCGACGCCTATTGCACCGGATGTCACGAGCGCAACGTCAAGCCCCGTATTCTTGATATCGGCAAGAGCGCGGGCGAGTCTCTCCAAACGCGCAAAGTCGAGTCTTCCCGTCTTGTGCGTAAGAGACGAAGTTCCGATTTTAATAACAATTCGCTTTATATCTCTTGAAGAAAACACTTAAATCCCCTCTTATTCCGTATATGTTCCGTTTTCGATTTCCGTTATCATGTTCACGCGCTTTGCGTGTCTCCCGCCCTCGGGAGCAGTGTCAATAAAAACATCGACAAGCTCAAGCGCTATTCCCTCGCCTATTACGCGCGCGCCGAGACAAAGCACGTTTGAATCGTTGTGGACGCGCGTACACTTTGCCGAAAAATGCTCGCTTACTACCGCCGCACGGATTCCTCGGACCTTGTTTGCCGCAATGCTCATTCCGATTCCCGTTCCGCAGACGAGTATTCCGAAATCAGCCCCTTTTTCCGAAACGCACTTCGATACCTTATATGCAAACTCCGGGTAATGGCAGGACGCTTCCGAATCAGTTCCGAAATCAACCGTTTCAACTCCGCGATCTGCAAGATGTTTCTTTATTTTTTCCTTCATTGAATAACCTGCGCTGTCTGCGCCGATTGCAATTTTCATAATACACTCATCCTTTTCTGTTTTTCTCTATTCTTTCACGCTCGGCTTTCGGAAGCTTCAAATACATCGGAACAAGCTCCGATGCGGGTATTTTTTCACATTCCTCCGCCGCCGCGGCGATGCTCCCCGCTCTCAGATACATAAGACCTTCAGGCGCTGTCGAAAGCGTCTTCTCCGAGGCCTCTTTTACAATGCCTGCGCCGTCTCCTACCAAGGTTACGTTTTCATATCCGCAAAGCTCACGGCAGAGCTCGGGAACAAGAGTTGCCCTGTCCTCCGTTATTCGGATTATCTTTCCGTTCTCGGCTTTAAAAATGGCATTATATACCTGATTTGCGCGTGCGTCCATAACTGTGCAGATGATTCCGTCAATGTGCGCCAGATTCTGCGCAAGCGCGCGAAGCGTTGACACGGCGGCACACGGAATATTGCTCAGAAACGCAAGTCCTTTGGCGACGGATGCGCCGATTCTGAGCCCCGTAAACGACCCCGGCCCCGCCGCAATCGCAATCAGGTCCAAGTCCGACGGCTTCATGCCGAGCATTGAAAACAGCCATTCAACCGACGGCATTATTGTAACGCTGTGTGTGAGACCGCAGTTTAGGAATACTTCGCCGACAAGATTTCCGTCTTCGCACACGGCGACGGACGCCGATTTCGACGAAGAATCTATTGCGAGAACTTTCATTCTTCTACCCCCGAAGCAAATGTAATATTTATAACGCGCGAGTTTTCGTCCTCACCGCGGGAGATTTCTACCGTATGTGTGGGCTGATATTCCCCTTCGGCATTTTCAAACCATTCAATTACGCAGATTCCGCGGCGGGCAATGTAATCGTCAAAGCCGATTCCGAATAAATCCTCGGCGCCGGAGAGGCGATATAAATCGAAGTGGAAAAGAGGAGGAACGGTGTCGTACTCGTTTACAATGGTGTAGGTCGGGCTTGTAACGCGCTCCGCCGTCCCGAGACCGCGGGCGAGTCCGCGCACAAACGCGGTCTTTCCCAAGCCCATACCGCCGAGCATGGCGACTATGCTTCCCGCGCAGAGCTTCTTTGCAAATTCCCCGCCTATCCTTTCCGTTTCGCTTTCGCTGTGTGATATATACTTCATCTTTCCACCGCCGTTTCCGTATGTTGTCTATTTTACCATATATTTTGTCTTTTTACAATTATTTTTACAGAGAGTAAAAAATGCACGGAGAAAATTTCTCCGTGCATAAATTCTATTCGGCGTTTTGCATTGTGCCGTTCTTTATTTTTGCAATAATCTTTTCCTTGTTCCTGAGGTATTTTTCGGGTATGCTTTCAAGATATGTCAAAACATCCGTTATAATTCCCTTTGAGAAAAGGTTGTCCATTGTCTCGACCTGCATAAGCTCGCTCCAATACGCTGACGACCCGATGTCTATGCGCATCTGAAGCCCGGCAGTTTCTCCCGCGGAGAAGTCGTAGCATACGGTGGTTTTCTCACCGTCCGCCGTTAATGCAGTCTCGCGGATTCCGTAGTCTGTTGCAATCATGTCGATAATTACTCTTACGTAGTCCTCCGTAAAGCGCTGGTATTCAAGCTTTTGGAGTTCGAGCGGCATTGTCGTTGTTTTCTGCGTTGCAATGATTGCCGATGTATTGTTCGGTTTTACCGTCCCGAGTGCCGAGTCCGACGCACCCATAAAGTCGACTGTATCCTGTATAAGGCGCGATATAAGTTCAAGCACCTGCCCCGACATATCCGCCCCGCGGAACGACGACGCAACCGCCTCGTTCGGGTTTCCGATTACGCCTATTGCCTGTCCGACCTTATTTGACCATGCCGAAATTTTTGTTGCGTCATATATCATTTTCGGGAAAGCGCACATCTTAACCGAGTGAATCGCCATTGCATAGAGCTGGTTTATGCTTATCTGATTCGGAATCATTGCTTCGAGTGCGCTTATTCCTCGGCAGGAGTTTTTTGCCCGCTCCCACATCATGCACGCCAGCGGATATCTGTGATATCCCGTGTCCCATTCCTCTCGTATGATATGCTTTTTCGTCGTCTTTACCGCGTGGACAGTTCCGTTTTCGCGCCAGAATTTGATAAGTACGGTAACGAGCCGGTCACCGTAGCCCGAGTGTGTCCCGAAGGATTCCTCCGCGTTATCGGGCGTTATTTCCTCGGCTTCCTCCTCACTCATTCCGAACTCTATTGCCTCATCGCGCACGCTTTCTATTTCTTTCCGCATTTCGATTATTATATACGGCTGTTTCTGCAAGTCGGAGGAATAGGGGTTAGCGAACAGGACACTTGTGTTTCCCAGCACCTCGCACTCTATTCTTCCCTTTGCGAGCTGACCCGTTTCGGCGTTCGGGTCAAAATAGAAATACATTATCCCGTCGCCGTCTACCGCGGCGTTTCTGATTATTTCGCGTGATTTTTCCTTTACGCAGGCAAGCTCTATTACTTTTTCCGCCTCACCCGCCCAGATATCCGCTTTTTGGCGGAGCTCGGGCGTGTCCGTAAACGGCGTGAACGATACGCCTATATCGTCGGCAACTATCATGGATATGAAGTAAGTTACCACACGTCTGAGTATATTGATGACAGGCTTTGCGAGGTCGGGCGCACGGAGTCCCTCCCACTGTTTGCCGATATAAAAGTTTTCGTTTTTCTTTACGTTTTCATAGAGATTTATCGAGCGGTTATACGCAACACATTCCTTATACTCGCGCCAAATATCGGCCGGCGCCTTATTCACTGTCATTTTCTTCCTCCTTTGCCGTTCCGTCATATCCGAGAAGGTTCTCCCACTGTTTTGTGAGGTTTATATTCTTAGGTATGTTTTCATATTTTCGTCCGTTTCCGTAATTCAGAGATGAGAGGTCGAATCTTTCAAACATAACTCCGGCGGCAAATATCACCGCCCCGAGAATCAAAAAAGCTATGCTCACGTTGCCGACCTTCTCTTTCTGCTTCCGTATATACCGTCGCGGAGCTGTTCCAATGTAACGCCGAGCTCAGCAGCTATCTCCTCGGAAGCTATGCCGAGTGAAGCGAGCTTTCTTGCCTTTTCCCATTTATCGTCATCCTTCTTGGATGATGACGACCCGCTCCTTGCGAGTCTCGCTCTTGACATTGCGAGCTGTGAGTTTTTATACTGCCTGTCGAAATTTTCCTGATTCGTTTTGAAATTGCGTTCCCACAGTTCGTTTTCGCGGTCGGTTTTTTCCTTTCTGTCAAGTCGCGCCTGTTCCGCGCTGTAACGCCTGCGCTCTTCCAATGAATCGTTTGCTTCAATACCCGTTTTATAGGCATAGTTTGACTGCTCGGCAATTTTTTCCGCAGCCTGTATACCGTGCCGGTACACAAGCTTTGCATACTCGCTTATTGCGTTTGCCGCCTCAATCTCACCGTTATATATTGCATTGCGCCGTGCGTCCTCAAGCTCGGCAAGGTATTCATTCTTCTCCCGTGCGTTGTTGTTTAGGGCCTGCTGGTATGTGTCGGCGAGCTTCATTTTTGAGCTTTCAGCATATCCCGAATTTGAAAGTCCCACTCTTGCGCGCTGTTCCTCAGCCGCGCCGTAGGGGTTTGACGCATTTATATACGCCTGATACGCGCTTCTGTTGGCGTCGGCATATCCCGATTCTGCGGCAGACTTGCTTCTTGAAATCTGATACAGCGCATTATCCGTTGCGAGTTTGATTGCGCGCCTTTTCTGATTGTAGCTGCTGTCGAGATTTTTCTGTGCTTCCTCGTAACCCCTTATTAAATCATCGCGCACACTCCACGGAGTCTTAACACTGCCGTTTGCGGTCAGTGTGTATGTTCCGCCCGCGGTGTCGACTGTTGAACCGACGTCAATTCGCGTTTTTCCCGCCGAGTCCTTATATGTTTTTCCGTTTATGATGTATCCCGTTTCGTTTTTTCCGTCTCTTGTTCGGTAAGATACCTTAGTTACCTTTTGTCCTGCCATATATTAGCCTCCTTACTTCTTTATTGCGTGTCCGCAGGTAAATCTGCGCGTTATTCCGCATATGCCGAACGGCTCATTTACCTTATCGTTTCGGCATATGACCTGTATTGCTCCGTATTTTTTAATGCGCGTATTGAGGGGCACTGCCATATAGCCTTTTCCGGAGAATGACGCACAGCTTACCTGCTCTGTTTTCTCCTTGTCCGTTCTGACGTATACAGAAATTCCCGTGTAGGTTTGCCTTCCCCGCAGAAAAACGCCCGATCCTATTTTCTGGAGCGTCTTTTCTCTCATGAAGTCGCCGTCGTCGGAGAGGTTGGTTGACCATTCCGCAACTATTGCCTGTCCGTCATCCGAATATGCTTCCGCTTTCAGTTCTCCGTTCTCATTGAGCATATCGGAATTAAACTCACACAAAAATCCCGACTCCGTTCCGAAGAACAGTTCCCCTTTACATTCAAAGAAAGTCCGTGCGGGGATATTGGTCCAATAGTACCATTCATACTCAAAGGCGTTCGAGAAGTTGGACGTATAGACCTTTTGTGAAGTGTCTGCGACATAGCAGACTCCGTTCAATGCAAGAAGCAGTTTTCCGTCCCATTCGCAGATGTGTGCATTTTCAAGTCCGTTTTCTCTGAGAAGTCTGTTATTTATGCGGGTCGAGCGCGGGTTAAGGGAGCGTTCCTTTGATATATCCTGTGTCGCAACCGCATACACGCCGTTGCGCGAAAGATAAACGGGGTCGTCGAGAACGGTGCATACTGACCGTTCTGCCACAGCACCTATACCTGACACGCCCTGTCTTATCGGAAAAATCACCCTGCCATCCGTCTGCGATGTGCTCGAACGCATATAAATTGTCGCGTCCTCGCCGTCTTCCTTTAGTATTGCCTGTTCGCTTCCCGTGCGCAGATACCCGACTATTTTTGTGGAGTCCACTCCTATTTCCGTGTAGTTTATATCGGGAATAAACATTGGGTCGTTTACGCCCGAGCACCAGTCCGTATTCGGATAGTCGGGGTTTCCCGAAAAGAATATGCGGTTTTCAAAGACATCCATTACAGTGCATTTGTCTATTCTGTCGGCATATCCCTCTACGGTATGAGAAAACTCCACCGAGAAATTGTCGACGCCTTCCGTATATGCGTAGATATCGTTCATGCCCTGTTTGATCTGGCATATTATAAAGCCCGCCTTGTTGTATTCCGAGTTCCCTATTATTATACTGACAGGCAAATTATTCGCACCGAGTTCCATAATGTTCAGTCCGTCAAGGTTTACGCCCTCTGAGCCGTTATCTCTTGTACAAAATTTTTGATATTTGCTGCCGTCGTACACAACATCGAAGAGTGTTTTCCCCGTGAGGATACATTTCATAACGACGCGCGTTCCCGCGTCAATCGTACTGTCGAGAATTATTGCATCCCGCGAGCTCCCTTTAATCTCAAAGCAGTTTCTTCTTCTCGGAGATACGAGGTTAATCATTACCTCATCGGGAGTCTTTCCCATGTATACCTCCTTTGAGTTTCTGTCCAAAAGACTTCCCTCATTGTTCCATGCCTTGAACGTATCGTCGGAGGACGGTGAATTGGCAATGCCGATAGCCATTGGCTGTCGCGAAATGTGCGTTATCGGGGCGTAAACGTCGTCTCTTGCGGAAACCTTTGAGGCGGTCTCTCCGTCGTACACAATATACTCTCCGCCCGTGAGTATGCAGATCTTCCCTTTGAAATACTTTCCGCATGAGATTTTATCCGTTATCCCGCTGAGTAGCTCCGTGCTTTCGCCGTTTTCATATTTAAAGAGCCCTGTTCCCGAATGTACTATCAGGTACGAACCGTTTTCGCCTTCAAAGCCGTATATGCCGTTAATTTTGTTTCCGAAGGAGTGTATTTTTCGCCAGCCCACTCTCTTTTCGGGAAAACCGCCAGTGTCTGATATCAGGTTTTTTCCCGACGGGGAGTGGACATCGTCTACCTTTGACTCGTCCTTGGAGAAGTCAACGCCTCGGAATTTCTCATAGCGTTTTGTGTATACGCTGTTCGGGCTCACCGATGAAAGCCGTGTTTTTCTTGCCATTTTACACCTCCGCGCCGTCCAGCATTTCAAATATTGTGTCTATATTCCGCAGTATTGCGTTTTGCTCGCGCTCGAGCGCATTAATCCGCAGGTCAAGTACGGCTATTTCCTTTTCCCTCGCGCGGATTTGTTTTAAAAGTTCCAAGTTATCTGTTCTTGATACAGTTATATTCATTATTCTCCTTTCACAATCAGCAAAAGCCGAGCATATCCTCGACCTGCCTGTCAAATTCCGGAGCATCGTCGTCCTGCACAACGGAAGGGACTGCGGGAGCAGGTCTCCCTGCCACGAAATAACGTATTGCATCCGGGGCATGGGTGAGTTCGTGCGGACTTCCCGCAACGTCATTCGGGTTTTTGCTGTCGATATTGACGCTCGGAAGCGTGCGTATCAAATTCACGCAGTTTGAAAATATGCGGAGATTTGCACACATTTTACCCGTTTCGTCGCGGAACGGCGCGAGCCATTCCTTAAGGTTATACCACCCCTGGACCCTGTCGTTATTCGCGCGGACAAGCGGCACCCCGTTTTCGGCAAATATTTCCGCCGCGCTTTTACCTGTGTCCTGACGGCGGTTCCAAAGGTCGGGCGGGGCGATATTTGCATGTACCTTATCACCCTTTCCGCACTCGCGTATCATTGCTGCGGCCTCCGAGATTATCAGTCCGCTCCGATAAACCTCGCGGTACACGTATGCCCTGCCGTACATATCCAGTGCAATCCAATACCCGGCGAGCATATCAAGGCCGTAGTCCATAACGAAATACCTGCGCCACTCGGGCTGAATTTCAAACGGTCTTATCACGTGAATTTCGCGACGCCATTCCGTGAAATACTGACCGTCAAAAATGTCCCAGTTTCCGTAGAGTAGCGCCTCGCGGTCTTTTTTTGACAGCATTTCAAGCCGTGCCTTATACCCGGGGTCGTTCTTCATTAGAAAGACGTTGTCCGACACACGCGACGGAATGAAAATGCGTCCGAGATGTTCGCAGTCGGGCTCTCCGATATCGATAAACCGTGCCTTTACCCAACCGTGCCCGATACCGCCGGGATTTGTCGTGCTTTTTATCTGCTTTGGATATCCGTTCGTCCCGCGGACGCGCGAAATGAGATAGACATACATTTCTTCGGTAAAGTGAGTAAGCTCGTCAAAGCGGATGACATCGTATTCCGCCGACTGATATCGGTATACATCGCGTTCATTGTCGCAGTACCCGAAATCTATGATTGAGCCGTTTTTGAATATCCCCTCGTGGCGCGCTGCCTTATACGAAAACACCGACTGCGGGTAAAGTCCGAGAACCGTTCTTATTATCGACTTATCGAGTTCCGGGAATGTCCTTCGCAATATAAGCTGTTTTGAGCGCGGATATTTGAGCGAAAACAGGAACGCATCTATCACCTGTCCGTAAGATTTGCCGCCGCCCGCCGCACCTCCGAAAAGAACTTCACCCGCTGATGCGCTTATAAAAGCGCGCTGACGCGGAGTTATGCTAAGCTCTATCATCTCCGACCACCTTCAGTTCCACTCTGAACTCCGCGCCGTTATTTTCTTCCCCGACATCGTCGGAAAGCACATTCTCGATGAACTCCGCGGCCTTCAGGTCGCCTTCGAGTCCCTTTTTCACCTGCGCCAAGGCTATCGCACGGCACACGCTGAGGCTCTTTTTCCTGCCGTCAAGAATCCCAAGATTTTCCGCATATGACGGGTCAACCTTTCTGCGGATAATCTTTAAGAGCTCACCGCGTATAGTTGCGTTTTTTTCCGCCAATGTACACACCTCCTTTCCTAAAAATAAGGACGTGTGCTGATGCACACGTCCTGACACTGTAGATTATACTATATGCTTAATGTGTTTTCTGCCTCCGTTTTGACAAAATAATTGAATATGCTATTCCTTGCCTTCCGGAAACAGGGAGAGCGGGTCAATACATTTCCCGTTTTTTGTAACCTCAAGATGAAGATGCTTTTCCTCCATACATTCCGCAAGTGCACTCTCTCCGACTTTGCCTATAACGGCGCCTGCTTTTACGGTTTCACCTTTTTTAACGGCGAACTTTTCATCGAGGTTTGAATATATGCTGACAATACCGCCCGAATGTTCTATTTTTACGGTATTTCCCATCATTGTATCGTTTTCCGTGCTTATTACCGTACCGTCGGCAATACATTTTACGTCCGTTCCCACGTTAGCTTTGATATCTACTCCGGAATGTACGCGCCAATCACCCATGGTCTTGCTCTTGACAAGCTCATCGCCCGAAAACGGCGACATTACCGCTCCGCTTACCGCCATTGTATACGTACTTTTTGCGTTCCCCGCGGTACTTACGGCGGGAGTGCCTGCCGCTTTTTTGGTGGTTTTTGCGGTTGTTTTCTGTTCGGTCTTTTTCTCTGTCTGCACCTGCTTTGTCTCTGTGTTCTTCTTTGCCGGTGTCTTCTCCTCTACCGCTTTTCCCGAATCATACAACATTTCGTCTTCTTTCGGAAACGGAATGGTGAGCGCACTCTGTACATCAATCTGCTCCTTAACCTTTTCCGCCGAGTCCTTTGCTTTGTGCATCACATAGCTTGAAATTCCTATTGCCGATAAGCACAGGAACAAGACGATATAGAAACCGCCCCGTGCTGCTTTTTTTAAAAAATTAGAATATCCCTTCAATTAAAAGCACCTCCGAGCATATTTTAGCCCGAAGGTGCCTGCAATATACAAAAAAACAATCAGACGTTGAATCTAAACAAAATTACATCACCGTCTTCAACTACGTAGTCCTTGCCTTCACTGCGCATGAGTCCGCGTTCACGCGCGGCAGCGGCAGAACCGCACTCTACGAGGTCATTGTATCGGATAACCTCCGCCCGTATAAATCCGCGTTCAAAATCGCTGTGTATCTTTCCCGCGGCCTGCGGTGCTTTCGTTCCCTTTTTAATCGTCCATGCGCGCACCTCGGGCGTCCCTGCGGTAAGATACGATATAAGACCCAAAAGCGAGTAGCACGCCTGAATCATTCTGTCGAGCCCCGACTGCGAGAGCCCAAGCTCTGCGAGGAACATTTCGCGTTCCTCCTCGTCAAGCTCCAATATCTCCGCTTCGAGTTTTGCACATATCGGAATTATCTGCGAACCCTCGGCTTCCGCATAGGATTTGAGTTTTTTGTAATTCTCGTTTTTGTCAATGCCGTCGGAAAAATCGGTTTCGGACAGGTTTGCGGCATAGATGACAGGCTTGTTGGTGAGAAGCTCTGCCGTTGATATAATCGCGCTCTCCTCATCGTTTGCCTCGAAGCTTCTTGCGCTGTTACCGTTTTCGAGATGTTTCATCAGACGCTCAAGCAAATCGATTTCAGGCAAGAGCCCCTTGTCACCCTTTGCGGCTTTGCGCGTCCTGTCAAGGCGTCGCTCCAGCATCTCCATATCGGAAAGAATCAGTTCGTAATTTATAGTTTCAACATCGCGTATGGGGTCTATCTTTCCGTCAACATGAACTATGTTTTCGTCCTCAAAGCATCTTACCACATGAACTATCGCGTCCACCGCGCGTATATGCGAAAGAAATTTGTTGCCGAGACCCTCGCCCGACGCCGCACCTTTTACCAATCCGGCTATATCAACAAATTCAACTGTTGCGTAAGTTGTTTTCTGCGTGTTGTACATTTTTGAAAGAGTATCCACCCGAGCATCGGGTACATTGACCATTCCGACATTCGGGTCGATTGTGCAGAACGGATAGTTTGCCGCCTCCGCACCTGCGTTTGTTATTGCGTTAAAAAGAGTACTCTTGCCGACATTCGGCAAACCTACTATACCTAATTTCATTTTTCTTCACTTCTCCTTTATTTTCAAGGGTTTGCGGTGTTTACACCATTTCTGCACCATTTTTTCAAACCGCAGCAGTAACTGAATTACATTCAAACTGCTACAACGAGTCATCCGACAGGGACATATCTGTCCGTCGTGGTTTTAATGCCTGCATGACCATGCAGTTTTTGTAACGCCTTCGGCTGCATACCGCTTTCAGCAGCGCTCATATGTATGGAAAAGTTCGTGCATACAAAACCTCTTGATTTACGCCTCGTCGCATAACTTATACAAGTGTGTATCATAAGAACTGTTTTCGCGGGTTCACCGATACGCCAATTGACTAATACCAAATCACACATATAAAACTTTCTCGTTTTTCCTGTTCTCGGTCCGGTTTCAAAAGTCAACGCATATTGATTATAGTTTTGCGAATGTTTTACGCTCTTTGTTCTTCCGTTGTAAGGAACTTAATATCATTAACTGCATGAACCGGATTTGTATATCAAACTCCATTCATAGGATACTTTGTAATTAAGTCATTCATAAGCGCTGACTTTAACATTGTCCACATCGTAATGTATGCTTGCCTTTTAGTTGAGCCTGCATAATCTGCATTCATCTGATTTAGGACCATTTTACAACGCAATGGGTCAATCTGCTAATTCCGTATTGCCGATAAGCAGTTGAATATTGTGTTCATACCGTTCGCGATAATTACTCCGTGTGTCCGGAGCCAAATCGCATACGATATTGTTTATCCGATAATCACCAATTGTCTGCTGTCTTATCTGACGGATCCGATATCTCGCCATACTTATCTTTATATTTCGCTTTTTCCAACCAATTACGTGCTTTCGGAAGTGTATTGAAGTATCTTTCTTGCCTTTTTCGTGCTTATTAACGAATCTTGCGCAGTATAACCCGTTCTTTCTTTGAGAAATTCCTTTGCCACATTCTTTACCTTTAATGCTTTACCCATTTGACTGACTCCTCTCCTGTAAAGAAAAAGAGCCGATGCAACGAGATGTATTATATCACATCGGCTCTTATTTAGCAATAAGCAGCATATTAATCCCAATGTACTCAACTCTGCTTCCGCGCTTCAAATCATCAGACTTTAAATTGGTTCTTTGGCCGCATGGACTCCCATAAACGAAAAGATTGTTCCTTCGTATGCTGCACATGTTATCCCAATACATTTAAGCAAAGTGAAACAAACATATTGACTGCCAACCGCAGAAAGAACCTTTCGGAAAAAGGTAACTATACTTCATCACGAAGCAAACCGTCCCGAAAACTTAAATACCGAAGCGATATTCCGTACACTATTATGATTTGTATTGTATTGCCGACTCCGTGAATATGCAAAACGCATTTGACAATACGGAGTTATTTAGAAAAGCGGTTGAGTTTAAGATGAAGTTTTATCCGCGCAAATCGCAAAACATGAAGAATCTGTGCCGCGAACAATCAAACCCGTTCCGCCCGAATAAAGTTTTATTCGACTTATACTATGTTCCTTGTCGAAAGAACGAAAAACTTTGCCTGCTGCGCAGATACCACAGATCCGAATCTCACCCGGGAATGTCTGCTTGCAGATGAGAGCTGTGAAAAATTCTATACGGCAGATGATACATTGCTTCTCCGCGTTGCGGAAAAGTTCGGAGCCGGTCCGTCCGACGGTGTCGCGTTTGAACTCATTTTTCATCATATGTGAGTGATTGCCGGGGATAGGTTGTTAATCGTTCGCAGATAACAGATATTTTAAAGGGGGTTCCTGCTATGTCAAAGGATATTTCTCAGGTAGATAAAAATTTAGCAGTTGCAGCGGAGATAGACGCACCGGACTGTATTTTCCGAAGCGTAAAGGAAGATCCGTTTGATCTTTACGGACTTTACAACGCAAAAGGCGAGGACGTTTTTCGCCGTCTGCCAAAGTCCGTTGCCCGTGCAACAAGCGATGAGGTTACAATCCTTCACACCCACACTTCCGGCGGTAGAGTCCGCTTTTCTACCGATTCAGAGTACATTGCAATCCGCGCATCCGTTCCGAGCGTTACGCATTTTGCGCATATGCCGCTCACGGGTGTTGCAGGTTTTGATATGTATGTCTCCCGCGACGGGCACGATATCTTTACAAAGACGTTTGTTCCGCCTTATGACATGACAGACGGATACACTTCCATCTGTCATTTTGGAGATAAAAAAATGCGGGAAATCACAATCAACTTCCCGTTGTATAATCCGGTAAACGAACTGTATGTCGGGATACGGAATGGAGCGAAGCTTACCCACGGGCGCAAATATAAATACGAAACACCGGTTGTGTACTACGGCTCGTCCATAACCCGGGGCGGATGTGCATCGCGCCCCGGAAATGCATACCCGGCGCTTATTTCGCAAGCTCTCAACTATGATTACATAAACCTCGGCTTTTCCGGAAGTGCAAAGGGTGAGGACGCGATAATGGATTATATTGCCTCGCTTTCGATGAGTGCGTTTGTGTATGATTATGACTATAATGCACCGGATGTTGCCCATCTGAAAAGCACGCATGAGCGTGGATTCATTAAAATTCGCGAAAAGCATCCGAGCCTTCCCGTTATATTTGTTTCCGCTCCGAATGACTCAAAAAGATTCCGGAGCAAGACGCAGCGCTCGGTAATTCTTGAAACCTATCTCAACGCGTTAAAAAACGGGGATGAAAATGTTTATTTTGTTTACGGTAGTTCTCTTTTTGACGGCAAGTTTGCAAATTCCTGCACGGTTGACGATTGCCACCCGACAGACCTCGGTTTTCTCCGTATGGCGCGCGGAATAGGAAGAATTGTTACCCGTGCGCTGGGGGAGTATTGACAATAACAGAAAATGCTCTTTATCAATTGTTTATAAAAAGAGTCAGAATAAAAAAGCAAGCAGTCGCCGTCGGGCGGCTGCTTGTTGGTTATGTTCCCGTTGATGAGAAAAAATATATAAAATACGGTTCCGAATCTGCGCCAACTCTCTCTGAAAGCACCTTATATTCGGGCGAGAAATATTTCCGCATATATGCTATCATCGGTATGATCCGTGCAGACATCTTCTCTTGTCAGAAGTGCTGCATACTTCGGATTAGCGGGCTCAACACACCCAAAGCTCTCTGCGAATTGCGGCGAAATTTGATTTCATCAAAAACTTCCTGTGCAATAACTTTTCAGTTTCTAACAACAAAATTCAACATCCCATGCAACATTATGAACAAAGACAGGCGAATGCACCTTTTTTCAAAAATTCTCACATTCTCATGTGTTGCGTTTTGAAGCCTTGATTTTGCGTTACAACCTTATACCAAGCCCTGCGCCGAGCATTTTGCCCTCGCGCAGTCTCTGCTTTGCCGCACGGCGAAGCGATGTATCCTCGGGATATTCCTCTATGGATTCAACCTTCGTCCCGAGACCGACTCCCGTGCTGAAAATCCAGCCGATGCCGACATCAGTTTCATCAACCTGTATAATTTTAAACTTCTTTTGGAATTTTACGATTGCAGAAGTCTCACGAAGTACCTCACACAGCCACGGATGGAGCATCCATGAATGGCACATAAAGATTATGTTGTCCATATTATAATACTTTTTGAAGAATTCACGTGCATGGGCGTATGATATTTCGCAAACGTCCTCATCAAAACTTGCGGAACGCGGAATGTGAACAGAAATACACGTCTCGCCCTTTTTTAGGCTCTTCCCGTCGACCTCCATATCACATGGCGCATCAACTATTTCAAATTCAAGACGTCCCAGTCGGTATATCATGCAGTCTAACTCGCGGCGGAACCACGAGCGATAAACCGGCTGCGGAAATCCGAAGTCCTGCCCTCCATCTAACGCAAGGCGGCTGACAGTCGAAAAACCGCTCATCGTCTCAATGAGTATGTCCTCACCTATTCCGCGCCTTTCATATTCTTTATAAGTATCCTCAATAAAACGAAGGTAAATATAGAGATTTAACGTATTTACGGGAATGTCTGTTCTTTCTGCAAACGCAAAAAGATACTCGGTAAAGGATTCGTCTCCCTTGTCGTATTCCGTGCGGGCGAGGGAAAAAACATCCGAGAATTCATTCCTGCATTTTTTGTCTGTGCGCGAAATGATTTCCATCTCCTCCGGGGTAAACCCGAGCCGAGTTACATATTCTTCGTATTTCATTTCAGAATCTGCCTCCAATATGTAATTATTGTACTTATTATACGCTTGAATGCACGCGAAATCAATCAAATAATAAGAAGAAGAGGACACACGAAAAAAATCCACGAGTCCTCTTCTTACAGTGAATGATGATTAGTAAGCTATATTTAGAAAATGCTTGAAGCGTCAATTGCTTCGCCCTCTGCGACCTTGTGCTTTGAGGTTGCCTGAAGAGCCTTAAGCTTTTCGTAGAAGAGATCCTCATCCATCGGAAGCTTGATTGTAGAATCTGTCCATGAGGAGAGGTACATTGCGTTGGAGAGAGTAAGCTCATTTAAGCCGTCCTGAGCTCCTGCAATAAGATCTGTTCCGCGGATAATCGCGCTTGCAAATGCGCTGAGCATAAGTGAGTGTCCTTCTGTGTTTTCTTCCGGAAACTCGTAGTTTGTTGTTGTAACCTTTGGAGCCGGGACTCTATGTTCCGGTTCCTTTCCGGTGTATGTGGAAAGGTCAACATTAAGTTCTTTGACAGTAAGCTTACCATTCTCAATGATAAGGCATCCCTTATCGAGAGCAATTTCAAGGCGGTTTGCTCCCGGATTGATACCGGTTGATGTAATAAAGCTTCCCATTGCTCCGTTCTTGTATTTAAGTATCGCAACAACATCATCTTCAATTTCAACATCGTGCCACTGAGCAACCGAACACTTTGCATAAATTTCTTCCGGCATACCGCAGAACCACTGGAGAAGGTCGAGCTGATGCGGACACTGGTTAAGAAGAACACCGCCGCCTTCGCCCGTCCACGTTGCACGCCATACGCCCGAATCGTAATACTTCTGTGATCGGAACCATTTTGTGATGAGCCAGTTTACACTTCTGATCTGACCCATTTTGCCGGAGGAAAGGATTTCTTTTGCCTTGCGATAAATAGCTTGAGTGCGGCTCTGGAACATCATACCGAACTTAACGCCTGCTTTTTCTGCTTCAGCGTTCATTTCGCGGACTGCCTTTGTATAAACGCCTGCCGGCTTTTCAAGCATAACATGGAGTCCTCTCTTGAAAGCTTTTATTGCAAGAACCGGATGGTCATAGTGGGGAACTGCAATGTAGACTGCATCAATCTCACCGGAATCCATCATTGCTTCCGCATCAGCGAAAAATTTAATCGATGTATCCTTATACGTTTCTTTTGCGGAGTCAAGAGCTTTTGCATCAAAGTCGCAAATTGCGGTTACATCAATTTCAGGGCTCTGCTTTTCCGAAACGAGCCATTTAGTAACCGGTTTACCCATTGCGCCATAACCGATAATACCAAGTCTTACCTTATCCATTTTTAATGTCTCCTTCGATTCTCTGTTTTTATATGTTTCGCCCCGCGGCGAAGCTTAAATAACTGATTTACTTTACGTTCGGGAAACGCTTTGTTACATTCTCATAGCTTCTCCTGAGACATTCAAACTCGTCCTCGTCATAGCAATAATCCTGCTCAACGAGCATATATTCACAGCCAACCTTTGAAAGGGCGTTTATGTAGTCCTCATATGGGAGCTTTCCCTCAAAAATCGGGCGGAGATATACAGAAGTATCTATACTTCCGTCTTCCGGCTTGTCTGCAAAGTCCTTAAGGTGAATACGGGAAAGACGACCTTTGAGCATATCAATAAGCGCTACAACATCCTTACCGGCATCTGCTGCCCAACCAAGGTCAAGCGTAAAGTCAATGCTGTCCTCCGGGAAGTCCTCTAAAATACGCTCAATAACGTCCTTGCCGTCTAATTTTTCAAACTCAAACGAGTGGTTGTGATAAAGAAACTTTGCACCGAGATCGCGAATTTTCTCCGCTGCCGGAAGATAAGTCTTTTTAAATTCCTGATAACCTTCTACACTGCCACGCATTTCAATCGGCATCCCGCCGATACCGATGTGCTTACATCCGAAAACCGCATGCTGTTTTACAACATCCTCGGTCTCCTCAATAATACGCTTCTGAGCGATGTGTGTCATTGCGCAGACGAGATTATTTTTTGCCAGCTCGTCACGGAGCCATTCCGGCTCATACGGACAAGTACCGGATACCTGAACGGATCTGTATCCGATGTCTGCTACTTTTTTGAGGGCTGCTGAAAAATCCTCAAGAGTTTTTATGCGGTTGTGTACTGTGTAAAGTTGTGCTCCGATCTGCATGTTGTTTCTCTCCTTTTTTTATTAAAGTAATAAATTATATGAGTGCCTTAAAAGCATTGACTCCTGCTTAAAACGCTTTGCTCATTGTGAAATGGTTATTGTCGCCAACGGATGTTATACCCCCGCGCTCAAGGTCTTCAAGACCGGAGCGCATACGGGACTGGAACGAATCGGGGTATATCTTCTTAAGCTTACCGGAAACCTCATAAACCTCGGTTATGGTTGTTGGCGTTGTCAGATTGTTGTTTTCAAAAAAGTCCTTATGGCAAAGCCATGCTCGAATGTTTGTGCCGCGCTCCGTTCATTCCGTATATCGGAGAGAAGTAAATCTTTCCGTCAGAGGCGTGGCTCGTGTTCTTCATCCACTGCTCATCCTCGGCAGAGAGTTCCGGAATTCATTGTAATCCGCAAGAAATTCCGGATAATCGTCAAGCGCAGGGAATGTGCCTTGTTGAGCGTGGTCTGCAAATCCGGAGGACTCATCCCGAAAACCTATTGCATCCGAAAAGGACTCGGAACTTGCCATAATAAGCGGAAACTTTCTTTCGAAATCCGATGCAGGGATGGCGTTATGGTTAAGAGTTTCGCCAGTTGCATCTTTTATATACTCCCATACCTTCCAATTCTCGCTATATGGCCGGCTTGAATGGCTTGCAATCGTTATGTTGAGAACTGTATCATCGGAAATCCGCTTTCCGTCCGGGATGTCGTAAGACACATCACCGAAGATGCCGACATTTTTCTCTCCGAACGCACAAAGCACGGGAAGCATTACGGTTGCAAGGATAAATGCAATAAGCTTTTCATTTTGAGCCCCCTTCTTATTTTATGTGTTCCAATATGCGTTTGATGAGCACCGCAACCTCTGCACGGGTGGTGTAGTCTGTGGGCGCGATTTTGCCGCCCTTACCGTTTACAAGGCCGGTGACTATGAGCGCGGATACCCCGACACGCGCGTAATCGGCAACGGTGGTGAAATCGGGATATTCCGGTTTGTCATAAATGCCGAATTCTGCACCGAGCTTCTGCATAACGCGGTATACTATTACCATCATATCCTGACGGGTGATGAAATTGCGAGGTGCGAATTTATTTTCGCCTATTCCGCTGATAATCCCGTTGTTGCGTGCTATTGCAATCTCAGACGCAAAGTAGTCCGAAGCCTGAACATCCGCGAAATTTTCCGTGTTATCCGATGTCAACTTGAATGCACGAACAAGCAACAGTACAAAGTCCGCACGCGTAATGTTGGCTGCAGGCGAAAATGTTGTTTCCGATGTTCCACGGATTATGCCGTCTGCGGCAAGAGCGTTAATTGCATCTGCTGCCCACGCGTGGTTGGAAAGGTCTGTGAATTGCATTTTGTCGTGGGCGTCGGAACCTCCGTCCCCCGCATTGGTATCTTCCTTATCGGGTGCAGGTGCGGAGCCGCCGCTGTTGTCGTCTCTGCCATCCGACGGATTTTCCGCACTGTCTGTTGCAGATCCGCCTGTTGTGGAACCATAAACTTTAATATAGAAGTGAGCTGTACTCTGCCTGCCGTAATCGTCAATTGCCGTTATCGCAACATGGCTTGTTCCGACTTGTGAGTTGTCCGGCTTCCACGTGAATACGCCGGTCTGCGCATCTATTCTTGCACCGCTCGGAATAGTCTCGCCGACGTATCTTATACCGGATGCGTTTCCCGTATCCGGACTTGCGGCGCTGACAGTAACTGCTATTGTGCTTCCGGCATTTGTCGTAAGGTTGTCTCTTATCGGTGCAAACACGGGATCGTTATCTACTATTGTTGTCAGCGGAATTCTCGCAGACTGATTTTTTGCTATAGTGTATTTAAAGCCTGCCTCCTCGTCAATTGCATCCTTGAATCTGCGGATTGTCGTAACATCCCCTACGTCAAGCTTAATATCGTTTCCGTCGCGCTCTGCCGCCTTGATGCGCCATGCTCCGCCTCTGTTTTCTGTGCCGTTGTTTACAAATATGTATTTACCGCTGAGAAGTGCAAGCTCATCATCAGAAAGAGGCGCTTTCGGCGTAATCCAGATGTAGTTTTTAAGTTCAAGCGTATCGGTAAACTTGGAAACAATACCATCTATTGATGCTTTTCCATACTCTCCGCCGAGAATATCTCCATCGTGGAGATATTTATAGGTAATTACTCCGTTCTGCACGGTATATACGCCCACAAAGCCTCGGAACGATAGCTTACTTTCATCGTTAAGCGTTATTTCATAAGTTACGTTGGTATTGGTCGCGTAAAGGATATAGTCAACTCTGCCGCTTGTATGCTCAACTCTTACAGCGCGGCTGGAATCGCCGGCCTGTTCCTCACCGCCTGTAACCGTCATCGGAAGCTCGTCTACTGACTTGATATAACGCGTCTTGCGGTATGGTTCAAGAACAGTAGTGAATGTTGTGTCAAGATTCTCTCCCCGATTTTTAATAAGAACATACTTCAATTTATCGATATTCTTGTTTCCGGACTTATCCGGCGGCAATCCGTCAGCAATCGAAATTTCAGCATCTGCACCTTTCGCTATATTTCCTGAGTTGAGCACCGTCATATACAAATGAAGGTTAGAGCCGTCTCTTAGGTGCTTATTGAAGTCTTTTATTTTGAAATCGACCTCAACCTTATTCTCAGGTTCGATGTCGCGATCAACGTTTTTCAGCCATGTGTATCCGCGTGGGAAAATCGTATTGTAGAACCACTCGTTTGGTGAATTTGGATCCTTCCCCCACTCAGCCTCAAGGATGACCTCGTTATCGTTCAAGCTTGCATCCTCCGTATATGCGCGAACCGCTCCCGTTACCTCATCCTTAATATACTTTGCGTCACGTCCGGCATATGTGCCTTTGTAATTGCCGTTTTCGTCAAGTTGAGAACCGGAAATATAGTTTCCGTTCTCGTCCTCTGTGAGCGTGAAATCAAGTCCCGTTGTCTTTGCTATCTCATTTGATGCGGCATGAAAAGAATAGAGGTGAGTATCTCCCCCGAGAACGCGGAAGAAATCAACTGCGTACGAATTGTCGTCATCAACATGGACGGTTATAACACTTCTGCGGTATTCCTCCGTTTCCTCGCTCACATACGGTGCGGAAACATCCATAAGCTGAATTGTTTCGTTGTGGTCAAAGTGCAGAGACTCTCCTCTCGGTTCATCCAGAGATTTAACTGCCTGTTCGTTAACCGTAACAGTATTGTGCGAAAGCGTCGTACCTACCCACTGAAGACGGTTAGGTGTATATGATGTTTCCTCCGGATAACCAAGATCCGGGAGATATTCAAGACCGAATGCCGTCATACCGAGATTAAGCGTATCTTTGTGGGCATGACCGGCACTTGTTCCGAAGTACATCCACACATTTCTCGTTGTATCCTTTGCCGTCGGAGTGAGAGAATCAGAGTAATTATTACCGTCGCGCAATATTGCATATCCGAAGTTTGTCATAACCTCAGAGTCAAGCGATATCTCGCCCAGCCTGTCAATAATTGCCTGAACTTCGTCCGCAAGGCGCTCCGGGTCTCTTTCGTATATGTCATAACGCAGTCCTTCGGATGTCTTACCGTTTACAAGATAAAGCAACTGTGCAAAGCGCGGATCATCAAAGTACTTAACAGCCATAACAAGCTGATTCTTATTGTACCACTGGTCTTTACTCATAGTAGTGAACGTATCACCGATGTTCGCAGAGTGGTTACCCGTAACAAGCGGGATGTTGGAATAAAACATCTTTACAAACTTCGGATTATTGTAAAGGTTTGCCGCAACATAAGCATCATAACCGTTAAGATATTCCTGTATACCGATGAGTGTTGTATGCCAGTCAATGTTATATTTCGAGCCCTCATTTCCCTGACCGTCTGCATCAACATCATTTACAAGCTGTGCATTTATTCCGCCGCCGAGACTCGGAGCGGAACGCGACCAGCCCGGTGCCATAAGATAATCAAGCCAGTATTTGGTATCGGGCATAGTATCGAGAACTACCGCTGCCATTGCATTTGCACTCTGAGGGTATCCAAAGTTACCGGAGATAAAGCAGCCGGGAAGTGCTTCAAGTGCGCCGCGCAGAATTCCGTCCTCAATGTTTGTTCTGATCTGCGACGGTGTGTTCTTCGCGTAGTTCATCTTTATTTCTTTTGACTTTTTGCTCAAATACTCAACGACAAACGGATCGTCATAACACTCGAACACCTTATCATAAGCGGCGAAGAATGTCTTCATATTCGTACCTTCCCAGATGTTACCGAGTATCTTTCCCAGTCCCGAACCTCCGTCGGAGTTATTAACCCAGTTACCCCAGTGCGAGCGGTCAAAGTCGCGGTAAAAATCTGCCGTGCGGTCAAGAAGAATTGCCGCAACTCTTCCGTACTTTATATTACCGGTATAGAAGTAAGCATCCGAGCAATAGCGGATTGCGTTTACAACCGCGCCGCCGCGCCATATACCGTAGTGGAGATATTCCGCGATATATGTATGTCGCTCTTCGCGCGAGCCGGCTTGATATGCTGTTCCGTCTTCCTTTCGCGGAACGTAACCGTATCCGTCATCAACGCCCCACGTTTCCTGAGTCTCTCCCGGGCGCAATCTCAGATTTGCATTTAATGTATCCACCTTTGAAAGGTCAACATTTTTGTAAAGGGCGTTATAGAGATATCCATTCTCATCACCGTATCCGTAGTATGAATACCATTCGTTTGTCCATTCATCCGCCGGTGGTGTACAATCACAAACGGCATATGCATCGCCGTGGTGAATAAGCGCATGGTGTCGTGCCAATGCGCGGGAACGCTCAAATTCGCGGTATTCGTTAAGCCCAAGCTCGTAAAAGCTTTTAAAATCATTTGACGGGAAAAGCCGCTTGCAATCCGGACACTGAATCTTCCACGGACGGGAAATCGCATTGACAACCCATGGCGGTGAACCGTATTTTGCGGAAATCTTCACGCCACAGAAGCGGCAAAATCCGAGATTCGGGTCAGATACGGCACCAACATCTATTCCTCGCGGAATACCCTCGGAAGCTATAAGGTTATAGAGAATATCCAAGTTGTCCACAAATCTGTCTGCCTGCGCTATTGCGCCGTCTGCTTCCTTTTTCGCCCAATTGTATTTCTTGATGTTTTCGCGCGCGGCTTCTGCTTTTTCTTTTGTCATGTACGATGCGCGGCTCTTGCCCTTTACGACAAGAAGCGTTGCTTCGCGTTCGATAGTTCTTTCTCCTATTGTTACGATAACATTGAATTTAGCCTCACCCTCAGTAACGGGAAGGATTGTATCTCCGTTTATAATGTCTGCAACCTCAGGAGTGAGAGCGTTTGCGGTAAATATCATTTCTTCTGTCGGAAGTTTGTTTCCGAGGTTGCTTATAGGCGTAACAAAAAGCGGAACGGTATCATTCTTCTTGTCCGTAAGTCGGATATTTTTACTGCCGCCGGCAGTAACGGAGATGTCTGTTATGCTTTCGGGGAGAATTTCGATATCAACATATTCAGTTACAACGTCCTCGCTTCCGCTGATGCGTGAATCAACCTTGACTTTAACGGTTCCTGCTTTTTTTGCAATGAGATATTCGCCGTTTATCGTTGCTTTTTCTTCATCAAGAGAAGTAAATGTGCTTATAATTGCAGGTGTGTTTACCGTTTTTCCGTCTGCAAGCTCCGGCGTTGCAATGAGCCGCACGATGTCGCCCTCAAACACCTCTTCCGTTTCCGTATGCGCACCGGTTGAAGAAAGCTCGGTCTTCGGCAGAGGATAAAGTCCGAAAGAATGAATGTTTACGTAAATAGTATGTTTGTAGTTTACGTTGTTGTTTAGATAAGTAAAGTTTTCCGGCCCCTGCAAGGCTTCGTTAATGCCGTTCACCTGCCAGATAAGATAATACTCGCCCGTCTCGGTTATCTCGATATTTCCAAAACGATCAAGCTTGTTAATCGTAACTTGCTCTTCAAGTGAACCGTCGTACATATCGTGTTTTGCAATCAAATATTTTTCCTTGTCTATTGAGCTGAGAAGCTTTGCGATTTCCGTTCCGACAGAAAGGTCAGGATGAGAGCTTGCATCAACAACCGTTTTAGGAATAAGATATGTGTCAAAAATCGAAAGTGTGTTGCGTGCCTCATATGATATTGCCGGAACAAGCGTACCTGCTCTTGTAATATTTATAAGCGCAGCTACCGCCGCATCCTGACGTGCCGAGTATGTTCCACCCTCAAAAGTTCCTTCTTCCTTGTTCATCTCGGCGCCTGTATATCTTGCAGCGCGATATCCCCATATCCCCCATGCAAGAACGTTAGTTGCAGAATTTGCGCCGTATGGATGGTCAACTTTCTCATCAGCCGTTACAGACAACCAATAAACGGTGTTTGCCCCGCTTAAGACCTTCCAAGGGTCAGAGCCGTTTTCGGCATATCCGAGCTTTGTTAAATCAGCCATTGCAATTTCTTTGTCTTTGCCGTAGGAAGCTGCATTGAAGTTGTATATAAGTCCATCAAGCTCTCCGCGCACTTCTGCGTTTACCGTAACACTTACCGGCTCGCCGTTTTCGTTTGTTGCCGATGCGGTAACAGTTGTTTTTCCAACGCCTACGGCTGTTATAGTTCCTTTGTCCACGGTAACTATGTTCTCGTCTGCGCTTATGTATGTGATTTTATACTCATCCGGAACAATATTCTTGCCGTTTGACATCACCGCAAGAATGCCAAGATCTGCAGTGGAGTTTTTGTCGTCATTCGCAAAAAGAACGAAGTTTTCCCATTTCGGCTGTAAGCGTTCAAGATAAGGCTTTCCCGCAACTGTGATGTCCAACTTGCCCGCTACGCCGGACTTGGTCTCTGTTACTGTGATTGTGGCGTTTCCGGTTTTGAGTGCCGTAATTTCGCCGCTATTTTCATTTACCGAAGCAACCGTAGGATTGTTGCTTTCGTATTTTATCTCGTATCCCGAAAGCATTTCGGCACTTGGGTTGTCTCCGTTTTCAAGGAAAAGCGTAAGTTTCGGGAGTACACTCTCACCCTCTGTCATAGTTGTGCTTTCAAGCGAAAGTGTTGCCGAAGCGAGCGCAGGAACCGCGACATCCGCTTTGTTATAAAGCTTCAGTGAAAAGAGATTCGCGTTAATCTCAGCGCCGCTACCGCTACCGTATTCTTTCTTCAAGATATCATTTACGCCGTTGGTACGGAAGAACAGATAATATTCTCCTTTGGTTTCTTCTGTAACGGTGAACGCATTCAATGCGTGCTCTCCTATGAGATAAGTGGAAACTCTTCCCGCTTCTTTCGCATACATATCAAGAGTTCCGAGCTTATAAGCGGCCGCATTGTTTATGACCCGATTTAATAAGTTTGCGTTGTTTTCTCCTTTAGTTTGGTGGATCGTTACATAGCCTTTATTCGCAGGTGTCATGATTTCGGAGTTGGCCGGCACAAGATAAATATCAAATATGCACAAATCCGGGCGCGCGTGGTATGTAAGCTCGGGAATGTATGTTCCGGGCTTGTCGATTTTAAGTCTTATTGCCACAGCATGTGTATTTGTTGCGACACCGTTCTGATATGCCCGCGTACCAAACGCAGACCAATACAGCGCGTTTGCCTGCTTATTCCCGCTTTCAACCGTGGTAAGCGCAATATTCGTTGCGCGGGCATGACCGTCAACAACCCACTGCGGTGCGTCTGCTTTTGACCATGTGGGATTTATTTCTCCTTCCGGGTCACCAAAGATTTTAAGCGTCTCATACCCGATCTCCGAAGTTCCCGTCTGCCCTGCCACACCCGTGTATCCTGCCGCGCCAAAATCAAAGCTTATCACCGGTGTTGTCGGCTCAACCGCAAAGGTTACAGACGGAAACAGTGATACACACACAGCAACAGAAAGCAGTGCGCCAAGTAAACGCTTCATTTTCCCTTTCATACGTATTCCCCCCTTATACCATATTGCTCTAAATTCAAATCAATATCGTTTATTAAATTATAACACAGAGAAGATGTATATTTCGCTATATTGTACATTTTTAGGAAGTGCAGCCGCGTGTGAGTCATGAAAAACAAGCTGTTTTCTTATATTTCACCTAGTTGCCCATATAATGAACTGTATTTTTTAGGGGTATGGTGATTTCAGATGCTAATCTGTGTTCACAGGCGCACAGTTTCAATATTTCCCGTGGTGCCGGAGGTCTCTTGCGACAAAATATGAGTTTCCGCACCGTCTTTATCAAATGTGTGTCGTATCACAGAGAATACGAACTTAAAGCCCGTAATTTTTTGCGGCCGAAACGGAAACATCAACACCGAGATCCCCGTCTGCATCTATAATAATTCGCATTTTTATCTCCTTGAAATTATTTTTAATAACAGAACAGAGACATACTTTTTACGTATGCGCGGCAAAGGAATGAACAGCCGCCGGAACCGCAGACAGCGGCGGCTTCTGTCGCCCGGTTGCCGTCCGTTATATACCGGCGCGCAATATCGTAAATCCCCGTAGGATAAACTCCGTGCTTTCGCAAACGAATCAGATCCTGCTGCAAGCGGTTAGATCGGCGGGCTTCACGGCAACGATATTGAGCTTATTCGGCCTCGTGGCGTTTATGAGCCGGTAAACCTTGTACAGCGCAGTCAGGATACTTTGGAAGCATGGAATCTTCTTGCTCTGTATAACGTTTATATGTATATGAAGGATACACTGACAGATAAAGTTATCGACCCACAGTTTATGATAAATGTACGATAATGCGAAAAAAATCCATAAGATGTGTTTTAATGTACTTGACAACAGAAAAGGAGAATAGCAATGGAAATAAAAAATATGATAACAGAGCTTTTTGACGTTGCGTTTCCGCAGAACATTACAGAAACCGAGTATAACGGTGTTTATGTAAAATACGACGGCGAAAACGCAACTGTTGGAGGCAACACAATCCCCGCAATGTGCCGTGCATATACGCTTCTCGCCAAAGAGATTTCCGAAGGCGGGAAAAGCTTTGAAATTTGCGAGCAACCCTCGCTTAAAACGCTTGGCGCAATGCTTGATATGTCGCGCGGCGGCGTTATGCGTCCGGAGTCGGTAAAGACATACATAAAATATCTTGCTGCCCACGGCTATAATATGCTGATGCTTTATACGGAAGACACATATGAGGTAAAGGATTATCCTTATCTCGGCTATCAGCGCGGAAGATATACCGTTGAAGAACTTCGCGGAATTGACGATTTCGCGGCGCAGCTTGGCATTGAGGTAATTCCTTGCATACAGACATTGGGCCATATGGAGCAGTTTTTGCGTTATTCCGTAAACGACGAAATCGCCGAGAATGCAAAGGTTCTTCTTGTCGGTGAGGAAAAAACGTATAAATTTATTGAAAGCTGCATTGCAACCATGCGCTCTGCGTTCCGCACAAATCGTATTCATATCGGCTGTGACGAAACCGCGGGGCTCGGCCTCGGGCAGTATCTTGTCAAGCACGGTATGCGCGACCGCTTTGAAATCTTTTCCGAGCATCTCGGCAGAGTTTGCGGTCTTTGCAAAAAATACGGCTTCCGCCCGTTGATGTGGAGCGATATGTACTTCTCGCTCGTTGAAAAGAGCAAGGAAGAGGATTATATGCCCCATGTTGTTGTTCCGCAGTATGCAATAGACGCAATGCCCGATGCGGATATGGTTTTCTGGGATTATTACCACACAAACAACGAGTTTTATAAGATAAATATAGAAAAACACAAAAACTTCAACCGTCCGGTTGTTTTCGGTGGCGGCATCTGGACGTGGGACGGCTTTGTTCCGAACTATGACCACACCTACAACACAATGAAGCCCGCTATGGAAGAGGTGCTTCGCGGCGGCGTTCCCGAGGTTATAGTTACCATCTGGTCAAACGACGGCTGTGAAACCAGCCATATGCTGGCACTTCCGCAGCTTTCGCTCTTCTCCGAATACTGCTGGAAGGGAGAAGACTGCACGAAAGAAGATATATGGGAAATGGCGCACTTTACAACCGGCATGACGGAAGAGCTTTCCCATGCAATAAGCGATTTCTTCTTCCGTGAGGACGGTGCAATCCGCGCCGGAAAGCACATTCTCTGGAGCGATCCGCTGATTAACCTTCTGTGCTTTGATTTTGACCTTTCTGCGGCTAAAAAGTATCTTACGGATGCAATTGCCGTTATTGAAAAGTATGAAAATACGGAATACATTCTCGCTGCATTTCGCGCATGCTTGCATAAGTGTGAAATTCACTTAAATCTCCGTAACCGCTATAAGGCAGGGGATAAAGAATATCTCCGAAGCTTTGCTGATAATAAACTCCCCGAAATCATTGCGGATTTTGAAAAGCTTCATACTCTCCACCGTGAAGTGTGGTACCGCGATTATAAGGCACACGGCTTTGAGAATATCATGTGCCGCTACGGTGCGGCAATTGAGCGCTTGCGCCATGTCGGAAGAGTTATAAACGATTACCTCGACGGCAAGATAAGTGTGATAGAAGAACTTGAGCCCGAGCTTATTCAGGGGCAGAAGTGCAAATGGCTCTCCGCGAATGATTTTATGTATATTCATACGATGTAATTTTTCTTTTAAAAGGTGCTCGGCACTAATCTGATCAATAAAAGCTGTTGACAAAATTGTTTTGTCATACAGTGTATGCTTTTTCAACTTTTTCTTAAACAAACCGCTCGGGAGAAATTCCTCCCGAGCGGTTGTCTTATTGTTTGTTTGGTTTATTTTGCGGCGTCAACGGTGATTTTACCGTCGATGTATTTGTCATTTCCAACTATTGCATAGCCTGTTACGGTAACGTCAGCAGCAGTACCGTTTGTTATTGTAAACTGTACTTTGTTACTTATCATTGCAATTTTCTTGCTGCCGAACATAATGCCCTTTTCCTTGGCATTCTCAAAGCCGATGAACTCTGCCATAATCGCAGTGAGCCTATCACCCACCGAGAAGGTGGAAAGCGCAATCTTTTTCGGACTGGCGATCTCTACCGGGCCCTCGCAAACTGCCTCGATTGTGCAATCGGTGTATGCGGCAAAAGAGTAATTCTCGTCAATGCTTATGATTTCGGCATCGGCATCACCGATTTTTCTTGTGAAGCAGCTGAAGTTTTCCATGCTGTCAACAATGTCCTTGCAGGAAACAACATCGCCGTAAGAATAGCTTTTGCCGTTTATTGTGATGTTGTTCTCAATTTCATCATACTTTGCCATAAAGACCATGTCGCCGCTTGTCGGGGCAGTTGCCCCGCCTGCAAACTCATTGTTTGTACCGCGCTGTATCCATGATGTTGCGTTTCCTCTGCCTGCCATTGCCGGAAGAGCGGGGAGAACGCCATCCGCAATTGCAAGGTCGGTAAGAAGCTGACCGTTGTTGTTATAGAAAGCTTCCTTCGCCCCGCCCTCTTTTTCATAAACTGCAATGAGATAGTTTGCGCCTTCGTGCGGCTTGTAAGAGATTTCGGCATTGCTTGTGGAAAGAATCTGCCTGCTTGCACCGTCTTCAAGACCTTTTGCCCAGCAAAAAAAGCTGTATGTGCCATCTTCCCTTGTTACGGTTTTCGGAACAGCATCAACTGTTGCAATTTCGCCATAGGAGACATCCTTTGTTCCGATAACGGCAGATGTCTCGCCATAGCGGGCAAGCGTTGTTACAGTTACCTTCTCGGGAGCTCCGATATAAGAATCATCGGTTGAAGGAGTAAATTCTGCTTCTGTCTTTTCCTGCACGGTCGGTTCTTCCGTCCCTGTATCCTCTGTATAAAGACCGAAAGAAAAGAGATTCACGTTAATCGCAGCGCCGTTACCGTTACCGTATTCTTTCTTCAAGATATCATTTACGCCGTTGGTACGGAAGAACAGATAATATTCTCCTTTGGTTTCTTCTGTAACGGTGAACGCATTCAATGCGTGCTCTCCTATGAGATAAGTGGAAACTCTTCCCGCTTCTTTCGCATACATATCAAGAGTTCCGAGCTTATAAGCGGCCGCATTGTTTATGACCCGATTTAATAAGTTTGCGTTGTTTTCTCCTTTAGTTTGGTGGATCGTTACATAGCCTTTATTCGCAGGTGTCATGATTTCGGAGTTGGCCGGCACAAGATAAATATCAAATATGCACAAATCCGGGCGCGCGTGGTATGTAAGCTCGGGAATGTATGTTCCGGGCTTGTCGATTTTAAGTCTTATTGCCACAGCATGTGTATTTGTTGCGACACCGTTCTGATATGCCCGCGTACCAAACGCAGACCAATACAGCGCGTTTGCCTGCTTATTCCCGCTTTCAACCGTGGTAAGCGCAATATTCGTTGCGCGGGCATGACCGTCAACAACCCACTGCGGTGCGTCTGCTTTTGACCATGTGGGATTTATTTCTCCTTCCGGGTCACCAAAGATTTTAAGCGTCTCATACCCGATCTCCGAAGTTCCCGTCTGCCCTGCCACACCCGTGTATCCTGCCGCGCCAAAATCAAAGTTGTACGCACGGACAAGATTTGATCCATCCGTTGCTGATGTTCCGTCTGCAAAAACTCCCGGAGCAAGGGAAATAACCATTACTGTGATAAGAATAATTGAAAAAAGCTTTTTCATTTTTAAAAACCTCCTGTTTTAATTTTATAAAATCAAAATCACAAACTGTGATTTTCTCTCTGATTATAAGGCGTACCATAAGCGCGCAGCGGTAATTTTCCGTCGCGGGCAAGTCTGCGTCAACGTTTCTGCGGACAGGCACCGTCAAAAGAGGAGGAGATAACATACAGGGACCCGTGCTTAGGATGCCATTATCTGTCCCTAACGCAAATTATTCAAAATATGATTTATCAAAGTATGTTTCCTTTGCACAACGCAAGAGATATTCATCTTCCTTAAATGCCTTGTAGGTTTTTGCAAGCTTTTCGCTTGAAAGGCGCGCGGTTGCTTTTGCTATGCGCTCATTAAGCCCGTATGGATCGTCACCTTCATACCAATCGGGAAAGAAATGTCTCCATCCGTCCGATGCTATTCTCACGTCCGCATCAATAAGTTTTTGGAGTTCCGGAATATCACGCTTCGCCCCGCTCTCAATTCCAAGCCTGTCAAGATGTATGGATTCGGGGGCCACTGCCATCGTCAGCGCAGCTTCATTCATGCATGCATGTCCGGTTAGCATATTTTCTTTATGATATTTGATTATAAGTTCTTCGTCCTCGGGTGCAAGTTCCGGGATCGAACCCGTTCCTTTTTCAAGGAGAATTTCACCCATTTTGCGCGGGATCATTTCAGGAATGTGCGTATATGCAAAAACATACTTATGCGGTTTGCCTCCAAGGTTTCTTGAAAATGTCTGGAGCCAGGGAAGATTTCCGCCATGAGAATTTGCTACAAGAATTTTATTGAACCCGTTTGCCGCTATCTCATCGCACAGCTGTTCGAGCAGAAGCATCTGTGTGCGCACATCAAGGCATATTGATCCTGCCGGACGCTTCGCATGAGCACCGCAAGGCACATCACCAAACACAAAGTCAGGGAAAATACATACGGTTTCAAGCTGTGATGCGAGGTGAGCAACGTGGCTTCCTTTTATTATATCCGTGCCGAGCGGACAGTGCAAGCTGTGCTTTTCAACGCATCCCATAGGTATTACGCAGGTTCTGTTTGCTTTTTCTCTGAGTTTTTCAAATTCTTCGCTTGTTGAATACAACCACCTTGTTTCCACAAATATCTCTCCCTAATATTTTTACGATTATTATAACGCACATTACAATTAAAGTTATTTTAAATATAACATATATAAGAGCACACTTTCGCCATATTGTACATTTTTGCGTATATGGTGATGAAAAAAGCAACATCTGCAAGTTTTATGCCTGCAAATGCTATTATTTGTCCCTAACGCAAATTTTTCAAAATATGATTTATCGAAGTATGTTTCCATTGCATGACGCAAGAGATATTCATCTTCTTTAAATATCTTGAAGTTTTTTGCAGGCTTTTCGCCCGAAAGGCGCGCGGTTGCTTTTGCTATGCGCCCATTAAGCCCTCATGAATTATTGCCTTCATTCCATCTGATTTTTTAGAATTCTTCGCTTATTTAATGCAGCCCTTGTTTCTGCAAATATCTCTTCCAAACATTTTTGCAATCATTGTAACACACATTACAATTAAACCTGTTGCAACCTAAAATACGGACATTATAATTTACTCGGTCATATCACATATTCTTGTTGATTAAAAGCGTAAGTAATGATAAAATATTTTCAGAACATTGTGGAGGCGGAGTTTATGAAGAGAGGGAGCGTTCCAAAAGACGAATATCCGGAAATCACCTTTGCAACGGAGCATTTTTATGCGTTTGAGCGTCAGGTACACGGGCGCTATGTTGTTTCAACCTCTTCTGAATATCACTCCCACGACTTCCCGCAGTTTTATTATTGCACCGTCGGAAGCTTTAACCATATCACCCGCACAGAAATTACCAATATAGGAGCGGGCGAGCTTGTGATAGTTCCTCCCGGGGAAATCCATACTTTCAAATGCGACACTGACAGCGAAATAATAAACATCAATCTCGGATTCGAGCTTCTTGCAACAAATCTTGGCGAGCTTTCCGAGCCGCTCATCGCACATACGTTTCTATCAAATTTCTCATCGGAGCTTATGTTTGATGTTCCGCGGGTGGTGTCGCTCGGCAGAAATTCTGTCGCAAAAGGAAAAATGCTTTTGCGACCGCTTGCAGAGATGAACTATGAAAAATCATCAGAAGACTGGCAGACAGCGTTAAAAGGACTGAACGAGTTTTTTGCCTTGCCGGAGTTTGCTCTCACGACGGAAAGGAGTGCGCGCGTGCGTAAGGTGCGCGACGCAAAGCTCATTCCGATAATTCGCACGGTTATGTATATGAATAAAAACTTTTCAAGGAAAATACACTGTGAAGACCTTCTTAAGATTTCGCAGATGTGCCACACGGATTTTTACACGCTGATCAAGAAAGCCGTGGGTGAAAAATATTCTATATATCTCCAAAAGATACGGGTTCTCCGCGCGCACCGCGCTCTCGGTTTTACGGATTACAGTTTTTCCTACATTGCGGATTTGTGCGGCTTCGGAAATACAACCTATTTTGGCAAATGCTATAAAAAATACCGCGGATATACTCCAAAGGAGGAACGTGCCGTGTTGGAACAACTGCGGAAAGAGTTCACAGGCATCCGGATATCGCACGAGTTCTTTGAACCGGAGACGACGAAAGACTCGCAAGAAAACGCTTAACAAAACGAGGTAAGTGATGTATAACACAAGCAATTCAATACAATTAAGTCATTGAGGCCAAAAAAGCATTTTTCGCAAGTGCGATGGAGTTTCTAATCAAATGGGTTTGTATTCTTCAGTTTTACCTCCGATTTCCTTCAGGCTCCTCCTCACAGCGGATGTCATTGACATCGGCTAACGGTTCCTTCTGCCGAGCCTGCCTCAAACTTTCTTTACCAAGTTATTACACGCATCGATCACATATGACAGAAGCTCCGGATCTTATCGACCCGGAGCTTCTGTCATATAAATTTATTCAACTGCTGCCCGAATTGTAAGAACCCCGCGCGAGGCTCATATAACCCCGGCAGTTTCGCTGATAAGGTTCGTTTCGCTGCCAATTCCCCTGATTTTCTCTCCATGCCCCGTAATAACGCAAACCTTTATTTCTGCCCCTTCAAAGGCGGTATCTTCATCAAGGGCAACAATTAATGCAACACCGGCGTCGCAGTCAATGCCTCACTGCCACCCTCGGAAAATGCAGACTGCATCGGATAATACCCCTCATATCCGTTTGTGCAGCAAGCGTGGATTGTAAGAGAGCGGAGAATTTGCCTTTATCTGACCGAACGGCTCACCGAAAAGAGATGCAAGAACCATATCGCCTATCGCTGTTGCACAAGCAATAAGCTCCTTGTTGTCGGGTTTGCAGGACGCGACATGTATTATAACCCGAATGCAAAAATCCCCGAGGGTATTCTCAGGAAAACAGCGCCTGCTTGTTGGGACTGTTGCAACACAGACAGAAAAGTACATCGTTTTATAATATGCAAGCATTTTGATATACCGAGAAAGACAATGTTTGTCGGTGGTGCATGGACGTGGCTCGGCATGGGTGCCGGCTATACGAAGACCTCTAATACATCGCGCGCGGTGCTTGACATATGCCATGAAAAGGGCCTTGACGGCATAATAACGACTATGTGTATCAACGACGGAGCGGAGATAAATGTTCTTACAACGCTTGGCGGCATACAGCTATTTGCGGAATACAACTATCATTAAACAGCAGATACCGAACTTCTTAAAAGACAATTTAAGCTGTGTATGAGGTGTTCTTGGAAGCTTCCCCGCACTCGAACCCGACAATATTCCTGCCGTCGCGAACGGAGCTGATGTGCGCAAAAAGTTTGAAGCGTTTCGGAGCGCAGAAAACAAGCCGTTCGGATTTGCAGAACAGGCAGAGCGAAAGCACGCATAAAAACGGCGATAAGATACCTCACGGCATATATAGCGGTGATCTCGAAAGAATAGAAGAACTCGCGGAAGAAAGGTTTTATTATCTTGCAGAGGACGATAAAACTCCGACCCTTCAAGCGCATTTTTACGTAAAAACAGCAAAGGATGGGTACGATAGTAATTCATGTAAAACGCAGCAGAGCGCTTTTCCGTAT
>CAKSEF010000001.1 GCA_934446465.1 uncultured Oscillospiraceae bacterium | reverse complement strand
CCGCCGTAATACTGACGTATACGGCGGTACATTTATGAAGTATTTACTTAAAATACGGTTTCAAAACCAATGCTTCCCTGTCGGACGGCGGCTTTCTTGTGTCCCCGTTTTTATAAATACTTCTTTGTGAGTAAAATATACTCATCGGCATTTTTTCTTATGCCCTCAACCTCATCGTCCGTAAGCTCACGTCGAACAGAAGCGGGAGAGCCTATAATCATGGAGCGCGGAGGAAACTTCTTGTTCATTGTAACAAGAGCACCGGCCCCAACTATGGAATCCTCGCCGATTACCGCGCCGTCAAGTATAACCGCACCCATGCCGATAAGACAATTATCGCCGATGTTACAGCCGTGAACTATTGCGTTATGACCTACCGTAACGCAGTTTCCTATTTTCACCGCGCCGTGAACGGTGGCATTGTCTTGAATATTTGTGCCGTTTCCGATTTCAATCGCGGATTCATCACCGCGGACTGACGCGCCGAACCATACGCTCGCCCTGTCGCCTAAAGAAACATCTCCGATTACGGAGGCAGTTTCGGCAACAAAGACATTACCACCTGTTTTCGGCGTTTTTTTGTCGAACCCGTAAATCATACTTTTTCATCAGCCTCTCCGTTGCGCATTTTGTACTCGGTCGGAGACATTCCGACCTTTTTTCTGAACACACGCGAAAAATAATGTATGGAAGAAAAACCCAGAAGCTCCGCAATATCCGAGAACAGCATATTGCTCTCGTCTATAAGAATTTTCGCGCGCTCAATCTTTAAGTGCGTGTAATAGTCCATAATGGAATAACCTGTGTTTTTCTTAAAGAGCGTCTTTAAATGACTCTTGCTGAATGCAACATCGCTGCAAACATCGTCGAGAGTTATGTTTCCGCAGACGTTTTCGGTAAGCTCGCGGATAATTGAATTTGTTATAAGCAGACCGTTTCGGTTTCCCGCAGATTCGCTTATCCTTTCTTTTCGGTCAATTACGCCGTCGCTCTCCATAATCATAAGCAAAAGATCTTCGATGTAATTCTTTATGAGCTGTTTTTCCGAAGACTTTACATTGGGACGGAATGAAAGCTCCTTCTGATAAAGAAAATCAAGCGGACCCTCAAGCAGTGTTCTCGAATAGTCAAGAAGCTTCTCGATGAGGGCAATTTCGTCCTTTCCGAGCATAAACATTCTGCGCTCAAAGAAACGCATTGCCGGGCTGTTTGATATAAACGTAAGAATAATAACCTCGGCGGCACTGCCGTTTGCCCAGACGTTATGGTACTCTCCGGGCAGATGAAAAATCACCTCACCGCTGTTCATAGTATAACCCGTGCTTCCCGCCATAACTCCGATTGAACCGCTTTTTACGTAAACGAGCTCCCAAAAATCATGCGATTCTCCCGTGAAAAGAAAGTCGGGTGTGTAGATGAAATCGTGTATTGTAACAATGTGGGAAATATCGATTGTCCGCTGAATCGGCGTTGGTATAAAATCCGACAAATAAATCACCCTCCAATCAAATTGTCTGAAAGTGCAAAGGAAACATCACATAATATAAAGACAAATTGCATGTTGATATTTATAATAATAAACAATAAAAGCATATTTTTCAAGAGGAGATTTCGGAAATGAGCGAAAAAATTAAAGTTTCAAATCCCAGCAGATTATGCCTTTTCGGAGAACATCAGGATTATTTGGGGCTCGAAGTTGTCGCAGTTGCGATTAATCTGCGCTTCTCTGCGGAGATTTCTCCGCGTGAGGACAGCCTTATAAAGATTAAAATACGCGATGAAAAGCTCGACAGTCTCAACTGTGAGAATACAGAGGGGCTTTATCAGGAGTACATAACAGATATTTCAAAGGAGATTATTTACGACAGCGATGAGGACTTCATGCGCAGTACAATAAATGTTCTGCTCAGGAATGGATATAAACTTCACGGATTCGATATTAAGATGGATTCCGAAATACCGATAGGCAAGGGCATGTGTTCGTCAAGCACCATGGTAGTAGCCATAATCAAAGCACTGCTCGAGGGTATCGGTCATCCCGACGCAAAAAACCCCTATAAGGTCGCACAGCTTGCATTTGACGCCGAGGTCGCGGAATTTGGACATCCGGGCGGAATGATGGACCAGTACGCGTCGGCTCTCGGCGGGCTTGTCCACCTTAAGTTTGAAAACGGAACGGAAGCCGAGCGGATAGACAGAAAACTCAACGGAGTTTTCATTCTGTTTGACTCGCTTGAAAGAAAAGATACGCTCAGGGTTTTGGCAGCGTCCAAGATTCCGACGCTCGAAGGACTTGAGACACTTAAAGAGTACGGTGTCCGCGGAATAGACCATCTCGCGTACGGCGGTGCCGACCTCGGGCTTCTTAATAAGCTTGACGACTTCCACAGAAGAAAAGTTGAAACCAATATATCAAACTATAAAATCCTCAAAGAAGGAATAGAACTTCTCAAAAACGGAACGGATATAGACGAAAAGCTCGGTGAGTTGATATACGCGCATCATAAGAACCTGCGCGACGGACTCGGAATATCAACCCCGACAATCGAGAAAATCCTCGACTGCGCACTTGCTCACGGTGCTTACGGCGGAAAGATTAACGGTTCCGGCGGCGGCGGCTGCTGCTTCGTTTACGCTCCGAAGGATAGGGCAGAGGAAATAATTGCCGCGGCGGAAGAACTCGGATATCCGGGAAAGGTACTCGTTCAGGATACGGGAATAAGAGTTGACTGATATTTAGGAGGTACATACCATGATTAAATTTGGAACAGGCGGTTGGCGTGCCGTAATAGGCGATGAATTTATTAAGTCGAATATTACATCTCTTGCACAGGCGATAGCCGATGAAGTTATTGAAATGAAACGCGAGAACGAGGGAATAGTAATCGGATATGACAGGCGTTTTCTCTCGGATTTTGCCGCAAAATGGGTTGCGGAAGTCCTTGCCGGAAACGGCGTAACCGTTCATTTTATCGACAGAATAGCTCCGACTCCGCTTGTAATGTACGGCGTAAAGACTCTTAAAACACCTTACGGAATGGCGATAACGGCAAGTCATAACCCCGCTGAATACAACGGAATTAAGGTGTTCACGGAGGGCGGTAAGGACGCCGATATCGAGGTTACGCGCGAATTTGAAAAGAAAATTGAGCACGGTCTTACCGTTCGCTCAATCCCGTTTGAGGAAGGCATTAAAAAGGGAATAATTAAGATTGCCGACCTCTATAACTCATACATTGACAGCATAATAGGCATGATAGACATGGAAGCAATAAGAAACGCGCATATGCGTATTTTGCTCGACCCGATGTTCGGCGTTTCGAGAACCGCACTCCAGACGGTTCTGATGACGGCGCGCTGCGATGTTGATATAATCAACGACCGCCATGATACGCTCTTCGGCGGAAGACTTCCTTCACCGTCCGCGCATACGCTTGAAAAGCTCTCCGCTATGGTTGTGGAAGACGGTTACGACCTCGGAATAGGAACAGACGGAGACGCTGACCGTATCGGCATAATTGATGAAAAGGGAAGGTTTATCCACCCCAACGAGGTTATGCTCCTTCTCTATTACTACCTCCTCAAATATAAGGGCTGGCGCGGTGATGTCGTAAGAAACGTTGCGACTACATGTATACTCGATAAAGTGGCCGAGGATTTCGGGCAGAAGTGCCACGAGGTTCCCGTAGGCTTCAAGCATATAAGCAGCATGATGGAAAAAACGGATGCGCTTCTCGGAGGCGAGTCATCCGGCGGTCTTACCATTCGCGGACATATCCGCGGCAAGGACGGAATTTTCGCTTCATCACTCCTTGTTGAAATGATTTGCGTTACGGGCAAACACCTCTCCGATATGCTTGCCGAGATTTACGAAAAATACGGCTATATGCAGATGTCGGAGTTCGATACAAAGTTCTCCGCCGAAAAGAAAGAGGAGATACGCCGTGTACTCTACGAAGAAGAAAAAATACCCGACTTCGGAATCGAGGTCGAGAGAGTCAGCCGTGCGGACGGCGTAAAGATACGCTTCAAAGACGGCGGGTGGATAATCGGCCGTTTCTCGGGCACAGAACCGCTAATTCGTATTTTCTGCGAGATGGATTCAAAAGAACGCGCAGATGAAATGATTGAGAAAATGCGTGCCTTCCTTAAAATTTGACAACACGAGTCCTCTGATTGATAAACGAAAGGAGCTTCGGTTTTGCCGAAGCTCCTTTTGTTTGTATAAGTTTTATGTTTTGTCCTTTTTCATTTCCGAAAGTGCGCTGTTAATTTCAGCGCCGAGAACGATAACAATCCCCGCAAAGTACATCCACAGCATGAGAAGCATAACCGCGCCGATTGAGCCGTAGAAGGACACATACGAAATGAAATTGTTTACATACACGGAAAAAATAAGAATCAGAATGAGTATCCCGACAAGCGAGAAAAGCGCGCCGGGAACGGCTTCCGAAAATTTGATTTTTGCCGACGGCAGTATTTTATAGAGAAACAGGATAATAAGAAACAGAACCGCCGACATTGTTACCCAGCGCCAGACGGTCAGCAGGTCGATGAATTTAAACGAGACGGTTATCTGGCTTATAAGCTTTGTTATAAAACTGTTTCCGAACGCAACGATAACGATGCAGGCAAGAAGTATAATTCCGAAAAGAAATATAAAAAGCATGGAAAAAGCAACTTGGGCGAAGAAGCCCCTGCGGGACGGTACCTCATATGCCTTGTTAAAAGCGCTTGCAAGCGAACGCACCGATTTTGACGACGAAAAAATTGCGATGATAATACCTATTGAGAGAAGTGTCACGCTGTTTTGAGAGTTGATGTACTCGATATACCTCGCAATAAACGAAACAATGCGCTCCGGCATAAACGGGTCCAGCACGTTAAAAACCGTCTCACCCGGAATATTGAACGAAGCAATCAGCGCGTTGATGAAAATGAGAAACGGGAATATCGAAAGAATAAAGAAGTATGCAATCTGACCGCCGACATAGCCTATGTTATGCTTATAAAAACGCTCGATGACCGAGCCGATTAAATCAAAGATCTTAGAAAAACGGCTTTCCTGCAAGAGTTTTTTGAAAAAAGACACAGAATCACTCTCCGCCTAAAAAGATTGTTTTTTCATATTATACACCATGTACATTGATTTGAAAAGAGAAAAACATAACTTCGGCACAGGTTGTAATTTTCAGCGTAATTTGTTATACTATATTCATAAACAATAAAGGAAATGTTAGCAATGAATATTACCGAATGGATTACGGGCAGGTACGATGAAAATGCGGTTTCCTGCCTCATGCGGGAGCTTGGTATTTCATCGCTTCCCGCAAAGCTTCTCGCAGTGCGCGGTATAAAAACAGCGCAAGAGGCGCGAAAGTTTTTGGATAAGGATGTATCCGCACTCCATGACCCGTTTTTGATGCGCGATATGGATAAGGCGGTTCGGCGCATACGGCGCGCTGTCGATGAAAACGAAAAAATCGCGGTCTACGGCGACTATGACGCCGACGGCGTAACTGCCACATACACGCTTCTGCATTATTTGAAGAGCATCGGGGCGGATTGTACGTATTACATACCCGACAGGATTGAGGACGGATACGGTGTCTCGGAGAGCGCGATTGATTTACTCTTCGATAAGGGAGTTAAGCTTGTCATAACGGTCGATACGGGAATAACTGCTATTGAAGAAACGGAATACGCAAAAAAACGCGGAATAGATATAGTTATTACAGACCACCATAAATGCGGAGAAAAAATACCCGATGTGTGCGCCGTGCTGAATCCGAACCGAGACGACTGCGAATATCCGTTTTCGGGGCTTGCGGGTGTCGGAGTTGCGTTTAAGCTTGTTTGCGCACTAAGCGGCGGTGATGCCGATGTTATTAAAAGATATCTTCCGTATGTGTGTATAGGAACTGTTGCGGATGTTATGCCCATAATTGACGAGAACAGAGCAATCGTTGCAGAGGGGCTTCTCGCTATATCATCCGGAAACGATGCGGGAATTACGGCATTGCTGCGCGAGGCGGGCTCAAAAAATACGGAGCTGACGGCGGGAGCGATAGGTTTCCTTATAGGCCCGAGAATAAACGCGGCGGGAAGAATGGGAAGCGCATCTCTCGCGCTTGAACTTCTTTTTGCGGACGAAAGGAATGCTCAAAGCCTTGCGCAGACGCTCGGCGATATGAACAGAAAAAGACAGGCCTGCGAAAGCAATATGATGGAGCAGGCGTTTGCAATTTTGGAGAAAAATCCGCAATACGGGGAGATGAATGCTGTGGTACTGTCGGGAGAAGGCTGGCATCACGGTGTTCTCGGGATTGTTGCTTCGCGTCTGTGCAATAAGCTCCGAAAACCGGTTATGCTCATATCCGAGGAGGACGGTAACTGTCGCGGTTCGGGAAGAAGCGTCGACGGTGTAAGCCTGCACAGCGCACTCGGAAAATGCTCCGACCTGCTCGTTAAATTCGGGGGTCATGACCTTGCCGCGGGAATAGTTATCGAGCGCGAAAAAATAGACGAGTTCAGGAACCGATTGAGCAGTGAGCTTCAGGATGATATGGAAAACTACGTTCCGAAACTCGGAATAGACTTTGAGACAGACAGCAGTGAACTCACAATAAGCCAGCTCCGCGCGCTCAAACAGTTGGAACCTTACGGGAAAATGAACGAAGCTCCGATTTTAAGGCTGAATAAGTGCAGAGTGGCAAAAATAACTCCGATAGGCGGAAACCGTCATACAAAAATAACGGTTGAACATGCGGGGACGTTCGCGTGCGTATATTTCGGTAAAGAAGCTTCAAGCCTGCCGTTTTCGGAGGACGACTATGCCGATATAGCGTTCACGCCGGAAATAAACGTTTTCCGCGGCGAGAACGTGCAGCTCCATATCAAAGATGCACGCCCGTGCCAAAACGATATTGATGAGACCAGACTTGCGATTATAAATCTGGAAAAGCTCAGAAAAGGCGATGCGGAGGACGCGGAAAACATCGAATACTCCGAACTCGGAAAAATCTGGCGCGCAATTACGCGCACCGACTTTCCGCGCGAGGCCCCGCTCGTTTCCTCAAAACGCAGGGTCTATGAGTCAGACCGCGGGATTACGTTAAAAAAATTCCTGACCGCATTGGAGATTTTCTCCGAGGTAGGGCTTATGTCGTATGACTGCGACGGGGTTAATCTTGAAATTCGCATAGCCGACCACAATAATAAAGTGGATTTGAACGATTCTAAAATATATACAGTACTTAAGAATTGCGGGAGAAGATAAGAACTATGGGACTTGATGAAAGATGCGAGGCGCTTATAGAAAAGCTCAGAAGCTATATGCCTAATTTTAACGAGGCAGTTGTGCGCGAAGCCATGCAGTGCGCAATAGACGCACACAACGGTCAAAAAAGGCGCGACGGGAGCGACTACGTTACGCACCCGATATCCGTTGCGGAAATAGTTGCCGAGATGGGGCTCGATACAGATTCCATCGTTGCGGCGCTCCTCCACGACTGCATAGAGGACACCGAAGTCGGCTATGACAAAATCCGTGCGAAATTCGGGAAAGAAGTGGCCGACATAGTCGAAGGCGTTTCCAAGCTCACAAAAATGCCGTATACGAGCAAGGAAGAAGCACAGATTGAAAACCTGAGAAAGATGTTCCTTGCCATGGGTAAGGACATACGCGTCATACTTATCAAGATAGCCGACCGCCTCCACAATATGCGGACGATTGAGTTCCACAAGCCTGAAAAACAGCGTGAAAAAGCGCTCGAAACAATGGAAGTATACGCACCGCTGGCTCACAGACTCGGAATGCAGAAGATAAAGTGGGAGCTTGAAGACCGCTCGCTCCGCTGTCTCGACCCGGTCGGGTACGCCGAGATTACCGAGGAATTGGAAAAGAGACGCGAGGAGCGGGAAGAATTTCTCGGACACATTAAGGAACGCATGATTGAGCGACTTCATGAAGCAGGAATAAACGGCGAGGTTCAGAGCCGAGTTAAGCACATTTACAGTATTTACCGCAAAATGTATACACAGCATAAAACAATCGATGAAGTGTACGACCTTTACGCAATGCGCGTAATAGTTGATACGGTCGCGGACTGCTATAATGTCCTCGGATATATCCACGATATGTACAGACCCATACCGGGAAGATTCAAGGATTATATAAGCACGCCTAAGCCGAATATGTACCAGTCGCTCCATACAACCGTAATCGGACGCGAGGGAATACCGTTCGAGGTGCAGATACGAACGCGCGATATGCACCAGACGGCGGAATACGGTATCGCCGCGCACTGGAAGTATAAATCGGGCGTTGTCGGCAAGAGCAACCTCGAAGAAAAGCTCGCGTGGGTGAGACGTCTTCTTGAAAATCAGGAAGTAGAGGACGAGGACTTCGTAAGCTCTCTAAAAACGGATATGTTCAGCGACGAGGTTTTCGTGTTTACGCCGAACGGAGACGTTATAAGCCTTCCGGCAGGCTCAAACCCGATAGATTTTGCTTACTCGATACACTCCGCGGTAGGAAATAAAATGGTAGGCGCAAAAGTAAACGGGCGAATGGTTCAGCTCGATTATAAGCTGAAAAACGGTGAAATAGTCGAGGTATTAACCTCAAACGCAAGTAAGGGCCCGAGCCGCGACTGGATTAAAACAGTCAAGACGGGCGAGGCGCGGAATAAGATAAAGCAGTGGTTCAAAAAAGAATGCCGCGAAGAAAATATAGAGCGCGGGCGCACCGAACTTGAACGCGCCCTCAAGCGCGAGGGAATATCGCTTTCGGCAGACGAGGAAGATGAAATTATCGGTGCCGTTTCCCAGAAAATGTCCTTCAAACAGAAAGACGAGATGTACGCAAGCCTCGGCTACGGCGGTATAAAGCTCAGCCGTGTAATCAACAAAATACGTGCGGAAAAGCAGAAGAACGCACCGCGCCCGACAAACGAGGACGAAATAGTCAAAGAAAAAATTGCGGCGGGGCCGAAACCGAAAACATCAAATTCCGGCGTAATAGTTCCGGGGGTAGAAAACTGCCTTGTAAAATTTGCCAGATGCTGCACACCTATACCCGGCGACTCAATCATCGGATTTATCACGCGCGGTTACGGTGTTTCCGTCCACCGCTCCGACTGTAAAAACGTAACAAACGCAATGAAAAATTCAGATGACCTCTCGCGCTGGATTTGCGTTTCATGGGCGGATGACATAAAAGATAAATTCCAGACGTCTCTCCAAGTATCGGCAAAAGACAGGGAAGGTCTTTTTATGGATATAGCCACGGCGCTCAATAACCTGAAAGTACCCGTCCACCAAATGGACGCACGCAGGCTCGGCGACGGCTATGCAATAATCAATATAGTGATGAACACAAACGGCAAGGAACAGCTTGAATTTGTAATGAATAAGCTTCATTCGATATCGGGTGTGATAGATGTTAAACGCACCCGCGCCTGAGGAGGGTAAAATTTGAAAGCAGTAATAACACGGGTTAAGTCCGCAAGGGTCATAACAGACGGCGCGACTTATTCCGAAATTTCACACGGACTTCTTATAATACTCGGTGTTTCGGTAAGCGACTCGGAAAGCGACGCCGAATACCTTGCAAAAAAGATTTCAATGATGCGTATATTTGAGGACTCTGAGGAAAAACTCAATCTGTCGTGTTCGCAGGTCAGAGGCTCAATGCTTGTCGTGTCAAACTTCACACTATATGCAAACACGGCAAAGGGCAACCGCCCGAGCTTTACGGAGGCCGCGCGCCCCGAACTTGCAAAACCGCTTTATGACTATTTTACGACGCTTCTCCGTGAAGCGGGTTATAAGGTTGAAACGGGAGTATTCGGGGCATATATGGAGGTTGAGTCCGTGAACGACGGGCCGGTTACCATAGTCATGGATACGGAGGGAATTAACAAATGAATGTACATACGGTTACGGTGGGGCTTATCGCGACCAACTGCTATATAGCATACAGCGGAAAACACGGCGTTGTGATAGACCCGGGCTTTGAGGCCGACAGAATATTGAACGAGGCGACAATGCTCGGTGTGAAAATAGAGTATATAATGATTACACACGGGCATTTTGACCATATAATGGCAGTAAACGAGCTGAAAAAATTAACAGGTGCGCTCGTGGCTGCGGGAAAGGGAGAGCGCGAGCGTATGCAAAGCGCAGACAAAAGCGCGGCAACGGCTATGCACATGGCAAGACGCTTCACTCCCGTTACCGCCGATATTGAGGTCTCCGACGGGGACAAAATACAGGTTGCGGATATGACATTCGAATTTATCGCAACGCCCGGCCACACAGACGGCGGTATGTGCATAATCTGCGAAGATGCGATTTTTTCGGGCGATACTCTGTTTCGGGACGTATGCGGGAGATGCGACCTTGACGGCGGAAATTTTGAGGAAATGATGGAGTCCTTAAAGCGTCTCTACATGCTTGAGGGAGATTACCGAGTTTTTCCAGGCCACGGCGATGAAACGACGCTTGAGCGCGAGAGAAAAAGCAATATGTACATGGCAGAGGCGATAGGAAAATGAAGCTTTACCTGAAAGGGCATGACTTGAAATTTGCCGCACAGCAGATGTATATGTGCCTCTTCCCCAATTCGCACGCATCCTTTGCGGAAGATGAGCCCGTGGACGGCTGTTTTATAATCTCTGAAATGCACACGGAAAAAGACGGAATAAGGTGCTCTGCAACAGTGCATATAAACGGCGAGGCGGGAAATGCCTCGGTTTTTGAAACGACCTGCGGGTGCGATGAAAACGAGACTAAGCGCCGTATGTCGCGCGCGGTTAAAAACTCGCTCTACCGCGCATGCGTGCCGATGCTCGAAAAGCCTCCGCTCTGGGGCGCGCTCACGGGTATACGTCCGTCAAAGGTGGCAGCAAGATATTTGACCGAGGGGCTTTCTGCCGAGGAATCGGCAGCTAAAATGACAGAAGATTATTACGTGTCTCCAAAGCGGGCACAGCTCGCGGTAAAATGCGCCATGCACGCAAAAAAAGTTTCCGAGAACTCAAAAAAACTCGATTTTTCGTTGTATGTCGGAATACCGTTCTGTGCGTCAAGATGCAGATACTGCTCGTTTGTCAGTCACTCCGTGGAAAAGGCGGGGCATTTAATAGCTCCATATTTGGATATGCTGGAATATGAGCTGAAAATGCTCGGAAAAACAGCATCCGATAACGGCTTAAAACTGCGCTCCGCGTACATTGGAGGCGGGACTCCGACATCGCTTTCGGCAGAGGAACTCCTGCGGGTTATGACGGTTATAAGGAATAACTTCGATGTTTCGGACTGCGATGAATATACGGTAGAGGGAGGAAGACCCGATACCATAAGCAGAGAAAAAATTGAGGTAATACGCGATATGGGCGCGAGCCGAATAAGCGTAAACCCGCAGACAATGAACGATGACATTCTGAAAGCAATGGACAGACGGCACACGGCGGAGGACGTCGTGAAAACTGTTGAGAATGTCCGTGCGCTGAGCGGACTTGAAATAAATACGGACTTAATTGCGGGACTTCCGGGGGATAATATTGAAAGTTTCAGGAGGACTGTCGAAGAGGTAATTGCGCTGAATCCGGAGAATATAACGGTACATTCACTCGCACTGAAAAAGGGGTCGTTTCTCCGACAGGAAAAATATCTTCTGCCGACAAATGACACGACGGCGGAAATGGTCGAGTATGCAATGAACGCGCTTGCAAAGGCAGGATATGAACCATATTATCTGTATAGGCAGAAATATATGTCGGGAAACCTTGAAAATGTGGGCTATTCAAAACCCGGATGCGAATGTCTTTACAACAGCTACATTATGGATGAACTGCATACGATAATGTCCGCGGGAGCGGGCGGCGTTACAAAGCTTATAGACAGGGAAAAATCGATTATAAAGCGAATTTTCAACCCGAAATATCCATATGAATACAATAAAGCAAAAGAAAAAACGAACTCAACCCGCAATGAAATAAATACGTTCTTTTCCGGCATATAACAAATTATCGGAGGATTATATGGCATTTGATGTTATAAAGGTAAATGACAGAATAAGAAAAGACCCGACAGGCTTTATAGAGGAGTGCGAAAGCATCTTCGATAAGAGAGTATCCGAAGCAGCCCAAAAAATAGCTGATAACTCGCAGAACCACAGGGTAGTTCTGCTGTCCGGACCGTCGGGCTCGGGTAAGACGACAACCGCAATGAAGATTTCGCAAAAGCTTGATAAACTCGGAGTCGGCACCCGACCGGTATCGCTTGACGACTATTTCAGAACGGTAAACCCGGAAACCGCGCCGAAAACGGAATCGGGCGAAATAGATTATGAATCCCCGAAATGCCTCGATATGAAACTACTGAATAAGCATATTGAGGACATTGCCGATGGACGTGAAATATTTATACCTAAATTTGACTTCAAAACGCAGAGCCGTTCAGAGACAGTCCGACCGCTGTGTCTCGGAAAAAACGAGGTCGTAATATTTGAAGGTATACACGCACTTAATGATGAAATAACGCAGGCAGCGGGAGAAAAGGCGATTAAGCTCTATATTTCGGCACGGAGTAATTTTTATTCCGACGGTGAGCTTTTCTATAAGGGAACGTGGACGAGGCTCGCACGGAGAATAGTGCGCGACAATAATTTCAGGCACGCAAACTCGGATTTTACGCTTAAAATATGGGAGGGTATACGCCGCGGAGAGAAAAAGTATATATCGCCTTTTAAAGACAGGGCCGATATAATAATAAACTCCACGCACGAATACGAGATGAATCTTTTAAGAGACCATTTGCTGAACGCCGTGAGCGGTGTTCCGAAGGAAATCGAAAGATATGACGAAGTGTGCCGAATGCTTGAGCGGACTAAGCAGTTTGAAGGCGTTTCCGATAAGCTCGTTCCCAAAGATTCGCTCCTGCGCGAGTTTATCGGCGGCGGAACTTTTTCGTATTGATTTTCAGGGCAAAAGAGAGTATAATCATGTAAAGAAAAAATGTAGGAGGCGTTTTGAATGAACGATAAGCTTAAATCAATCGTGGATAAGGTATGCGCGGGCGCAACCGCTGCGGGAGAATTTGCGACAAAGACCGCGGCAACGGCAGGCAAGAAGGCAAGCGGTGTTATAAACGCTTCAAAAATCAATCTTAAGATTTTTGACCTTACAACGGATATCGAAGTGCTTTATAAGGAAGTCGGCCGTCTTATTTACATGGCTCACTGCAATGAGGAGACATCCTCTGAGGAGCTCGACGCAAGACTCCTCGCAATAGACGAAAAGAATAAGGAAATAGAGGAGCTCCGAGCCTCGCTTGAAGCGGAAAAGGAAACAAAGAAGTGTGCTCTGTGCGGCAAGCAGAACGCGCGGGATTCTCTGTACTGCTCCGCCTGCGGTGCAAAACTCGACGATTAAAAAAAGACGCTGACGGCTGCCGTTGTGCAGCCGTCAGCTTTGAGGAATTATTGATGGATATACTTTTTGAAAACGCAAAAGTCATAACTATGTGCGACGATGAACCGTATATCGAAAATGCATATGTTGCGATAGAAGGCCGAAAAATTGCATATGTCGGAAAGTCGCGTCCGAATACAGACGCAAAACGTTTAATAAACGCTTCGGGAAAAGTGCTGATGCCCGGGATTGTCAATACGCATACGCATATTCCGATGACGGTTTTCCGCGGACTCTCGGACGACTGCGAGCTTTCCGTTTGGTTAAACGAGCATATCTGGCCCGCAGAGGACAAGCTGACGCCGGAAAAAGTGCGCGCCGGAGCGTCGCTTGCCGCCGCGGAAATGATAGCTTCGGGAACGACATCGTTTTCCGACAGCTACTTTTTTACGGACGAGATCGCAGATGCAGTCGAAGAATCGGGAATGAAAGCGAATCTCTCCCGCTCGCTTGTCGGAAACGGCGAGAATTTTGAAAACGATGAGAGGGTTGCAGAGGCAAAACGCCTTACGGAGCGCGTTCATATGGCAGATGGGGGAAGGCTGCGCGCGGATGTTTCAATACATGCCGAATACACAAGCGAACCTCTGCTGAGAAAGAAAGCCGCACATATGGCAAGAGAAAACGGTCAGGTTTTGCAGATTCATATGTCGGAGACGAAAAGCGAGAATGAGGCTTGTATTAAAAAATACGGAAAAACACCGGCAATGCTCTTTAAGGATGAGGGTATTTTTGACGGAACATCACCGCTTCTGGCCCATTGCTGTTTTGTGTCGGAGGACGATATTGAAATAATGAAGAATGCAGACGCATCAGTTGCACATTGCCCCGTGAGCAATTTGAAGCTCGCGTCGGGAATTGCACCCGTCTGCAAAATGCTTGCAAAGAATGTCAATGTAACGCTCGGCACGGACGGAACGGCGAGCAACAATAACCTGGATATGTATGAGGAAGTAAAACTTCTTGCCATACTCCATAAGGGAGCATTGAATAATCCAACGGCAATAGACGCTTATACGGCTCTCAAATGTGCTACGGTAAACGGAGCAAAAGCACAGGGCAGAACTGACTGCGGAATGATTAAGGCAGGGCTTGAAGCTGATATTATTATGCTTGACTTTGACCGCCCGCATCTCATTCCGTGCCACAACGCCGTGTCTAACGTTGTGTACTCGGCTCACGGAAGCGATGTTGTTATGAATATCGTTTCCGGGCGTATCCTGTATGAAAACGGAGAATTTAAGACGATTGATAAGGAACGCATAATGCGCGCGGTACGCTCCTGAGAATAAAGCTGTTGTTTTCTGCATAAGTTCAAACATCTTATGTAAAGGTGTGAGGCTTTGTGCAGACGGAACGAAAACAGAGCTTTTTGCATGGCGCGGCAATACTTACCGCGGCGGGCATTATCGTCAAAATAATAGGCGCGTTCTATAAAATACCGCTCGGGGCAATACTCGGTCCCGTCGGCACTGCAAACTTTTCAATAGCTTACAGTATCTATGCACTGTTGTTCGTCATTTCGACAGCGGGACTTCCGTCCGCAGTTTCAAAAATGATTTCCGAGGCGTGTTCGCGCGGGGATTATGCACGGAGCGAGCGTATATACAAATCGGCGCTTGGCGCGTTTTCGCTAATCGGAGCTGCCGGCTTCGTTATAATGTTTGTTTTTGCGGAGCAAATAGGGAATTTTATGGGCAGTAAGGATTCTGCCGCCGCAATACGCGCAATTTCGCCCGCAGTCATGCTTGTTTCGGTATCGAGCATCAGCCGCGGATATTTTCAGGGCAGGCTCAATATGTATCCGACCGCGGTCTCTGAAATCATAGAGGCACTCGGGAAATTGGTCTTCGGCATTTCCGCGGCGTGGTATATGAAAAAGAGCGGATTCGGAGATTCTGCCGTAAGTGCGGGCGCGGTTCTGGGTGTAAGCATCGGCGCATTGATGTCTGCGGTCTATTTTCTGTTTCTCCGCGACAGGCGGAAAAGGGCATATACACGCGAAAAGAGCGGGAGTATGCGTATACTTAAAGAGCTTCTGTCGCTTGCGGTGCCTATAAGCGCAGGCGCGGCGGTAATCAGTCTTACGAATGTTATAGACAGCGCATTGGTAATGAATCTGCTAAAACATATCGGATTTTCGGAAAATGAAACGAAATGGCTGTTCGGAGCATATAATTACTCGCTCAATCTGTTTAATCTTCCGTCAGCCGTCGTAACGTGCGTGGGGACTACGCTCATACCTGCGGTGTCGGGTGCATTTGCAAAAAAAGAGTACAGACTTCTCGATTCGACGGTAAATTCCGCACTGAAAACAGGAATGATATTTTCGTTTGCCGCCGCCGGCGGAATGTGTGCCCTCTCAAACGGGATACTTTCGCTCCTGTACGGGAATTTTGTCGAGGAACAGTGTATAAACACATCGGCACTGCTTCTGTCGATACTCACCGCGGCAATACCGTTTCTGTCGTTTTCCACGCTTACAAATTCCGTGCATCAATCGCTTGGAAGAGTTTTTGTGCCGGTAGCATCAATACTTGTCGGGGGCGCGGTTAAGCTCCTTTCGAATATAATTCTCATAAGCTGTGCCGATATAAATATATACGGAACGGCGATAAGCACGGTCCTGTCATATCTTGCCATAGCTGTTTCAAACTCATTGCAGCTCAGAAAATACGATTTTTTGGATATTGACTATGAACAGGTGTTTATTAAACCGCTGATTGTGGGCGGAGTAACTTTCTGCGCGTCTTTTGTTTCTGTGAAACAGCTTTCTCAGTACTTCGGAAACGGCGCGGCTGTTTTCATTTCCGTTGCCGTGGGGCTTTTGGCGTGTGCCGTAACGTGTTTTTGCGTGCGTGCGGTGAGCAAAAAGGAGTTTATGTTGCTTTTTCGCGGCGGAAAAGTATTCAAATTTTAAAGTAATGATTGAAAAATTAAGGTAATTGCAAAAAAACACTTGCAAAGGAGTGATAAATATGGTAAATTTTTTAAAGAAGAAAGATTATGATTTTAACGACCTTGTTGAAATCACAAGAATACTTCGCTCACCCGGCGGCTGTCCGTGGGATATTGAGCAGACTCACAAGAGCACGCGCATGAATTTTGTCGAGGAGGTTTTTGAAGCCTGTGAGGCAATCGACAATGACGATTCCGAATTGCTTCTTGAGGAACTCGGCGATGTTCTCGCACAAGTCGTGTTTCATGCTCAGATAGAGTCCGAAGCGGGCAGATTCAACATTGACGATGTTGCGGACGGTGTGTGTAAAAAGTTCATCGAGCGACACCCGCACGTTTTCGGAAATGCTTCGGCGGGAACGGCGGCAGAGGTGCTCACAGAGTGGGATAAGCTTAAACGCAAGGAAAAAAAGCAGAAAAACCACTTCGCGGCAATGGATTCCGTTGCAAGGAGTCTACCGTCGCTTATGCGTGCGCAGAAGCTGTGTGAAAAGGGAAAGAAGGCGGGCATACCGCAGAAGGATATCAAGGGCTTATCGGAGGATATTGCGCGTGAGCTTTCCAAGGGTGAGGATATCGATGTCGGCTCGATTCTGATGAGCGCAGTGAAGCTGTCGATTCTTCTCGGCAGGAACGCGGAGGAAGAGCTGGACAGAAAGAACAACAGGTTTCTTGATGAGTTTGGAAAACTCGAAAAATCCGCCGATGAGGAAGGCATGGAACTGAAAGAGCTCCTGTCCTCTAATGCGGATAAGCTCATGTAACAGGATGTGCTAAAACGGTTTATAAAAACCTTTTAGATAAAGAAAAACAAAGGAGGCAAAAAACAGATGAATAAGACAGAACTCGTAAATGCAGTAGCAGAAGCAGGTTTCTCCAAGAAGGATGCTGAGAAGGCTCTCAACGCAACGATTGACGCTATCACTGCCGCACTTAAGAAGGGCGACAAGGTTCAGCTCGTAGGTTTCGGTGCATTTGAGGTTAAGTGCCGTGCGGCAAGACAGGGCAGAAACCCGCGCACTAAGGAAACAATAACAATCCCGGCTTCCAAGAATCCGGTATTCAAGGCCGGTAAGGCTCTTAAGGACGCTGTTTCCAAGTAATAGTGTTTTTTAGCCATTGTGGGCGGGGGCTCCCGCCCACAGGCAGAAAACCAAAGCAAACGTAAAAATTAATGATTACGCAGAAGGTAATTTATGCGGATAGATAAGTATCTTAAAGTTTCAAGGCTTATAAAAAGAAGAACCGTCGCAAACGAGGCTTGCGACAACGGCAGAATTTCAGTCAACGGCAGGGCGGTTAAGGCGTCATACGACGTCAAGGTTTCCGACGTTATTGAAATTGCTTTCGGTACGCGTACGCTCAAGATACGTGTGCTTGCCGTATCTGACCATATCGGTAAGGACGAGGCGCACACAATGTATGAAGAAGTGCGCTGATTTTTTATATATTAGTTAATTTGCGAATAAACGGTATGTGCACGGAATATATTCTACTGAATATAGGAGGTGCGCGATGCAGTTTGATGATAAAAGTCTTAAGCGCGATATTCCGCAGAATATCATAATAGAAAATCGTTCAAAAATGAGTGTGTCGGGTGTTGAAGACGTCGATAATTTCGATGACGGTACGGTCGCCCTCTATACGAACCGGGGTATGCTTACCGTCCGCGGAGCGGGTCTTCATATCGAACGCCTGAGCTTAGAAACGGGAGAACTTGCGTTGGAGGGAACAATAGATTCCGTCGAGTACACGGAACATACGGAAAACGGCGGCTTTTGGTCGCGCCTGTTTAAGTGAGCGGTGAGACCGTGGTAAATTCAGTATCGGCACAGACGATAGAATTTCTGTATTCCGCGCTTTTGGGGCTGTGTCTCGGGGTGTTGTTTGACGTTGTTAAAACGGCACGCTCATATGCACCGAAAAAGAAAGCGGTTACAGCACTGTTCGACATATTGTTCTGGCTCGTTGCCATAGTTTCGCTGTGTGCGTTTACGCTAACCGTCTCCGGCGGGCGTATGCGCTGGTATGTGCTCTTCGGGGTGCTGGCAGGCGGATTTGTTTACACATCGGCACTGAGCATGATTGTGTTTAAAGTGATGCGCGCATCGGTTTCGGCCGTCAGAAAGGTGCTTAGCCTTATAACGCGCCCGCTTTATCTTCTTCTGAGAATGATTTGGCGCGGCGGAAAGAAGCTCGAACACAGCGCGGAAAACAGCGTGCGGAAAAAGGTTCGCGCGGCAAGGATACGAAAGAGAAAGGGCGGTAAAAATGTCGGCAAGAAGAAAGAAGAAACGCAAGGGACTGTTCCCTAAACTGATACTTGTTGCATTTGTTGTGTATACGGCTGTTACCTTGATTTCTACACAGGTTAAGATTAACAAGCTTGAGAGCGACACAAAATCGCTCGATGAGAGCATTGCCGCTGAAACCATGAAAAAGGCACAGCTCGAGCAGGCTTTGGAAGATAAGGTAGACGATGAGTATATGAAGGAAGAGGCACAGAAACAGGGATATGCCGCACCGAACGAACGTGTTTTCGTAGACGTGTCGGGAAGCTGACGCTTTTTAAAAATACAAAGGAGGAAACAAAACAGAGTATGGGACTCGAAGTAGGCGCAATTTGCACTGGAAAGGTTACGTCAATAACAAAATACGGAGCCTTCGTGTCGCTCGATGAGGGGAAGAGCGGCATGGTACATATCTCGGAAATTTCCCATTCGTTTGTAAATGATATAAACGAGCATCTGACACAGGGTCAGGAGGTTAAGGTCAAAGTAATAGGAATAGACGAAAACGGAAGGATAAGCCTGTCCATACGCAAGGCGCTCCCCCGCGAACAGCGTCCCGCACCGAGCTTTGCACCTAAGCGTCCCGCAGTAAAGGAACCGTCCGAGATGACATTCGAGGATAAGCTCAAACAGTTCCTGCAAGACAGCGACAGCAAGATTTCGGGTATTAAGCAGTATTCCGACAGGCGTTCGAACTCACGCCGCGGAAGAAAATAAGAATGTGTTAATGACGGTGCTAAGCACCGTCATTTTTCTTCGCCTTCGGAAATATAATTTTAGTAAAGTACTTTTTGCGGAGGCCGAAAATGAGGGATAGAAGAAAAAACGGATACATCGGACGGATAGCGTTAATTTTAATCGGGGCGGGAATTGCGATAAAAATCTTCTCCGCACTCGGCGCGGAAAAATGGATAAGCTCAATAATGGACCGCGCCGCAAATAATGAAGATTTCGCAAAGTATGCGCTTTCACAGGAAATGCAGATGGCCGACGGGGGTGAAGTCTCACGGAAGCTGATAGAAAATTTCTGTGCCGAAAGCGCATTGGAAACCGAAACGCCGCAGGAAACATCGCAGGAAACACCGAAAACGGAGAACAAGAGAAACCTGACGGTGTGGGAATATACACCCGGCGGAACAAAAAAAGAAAACACATACCCGATAGAGGATATAACGATAAATCCAAAATCCGAAAAAGGGTATGTGAAGTATAACAACATATGGATAAAAAACGACAGTACAAAGGGAATAGACGTGAAATGGCTTCTCGGTGCAAAGCTGCCGTTTAAATTGACGGGGAAAGGACCGCATGTACTCATAGTGCATACACACGGGAGCGAGAGCTATTTTCCGCAGGGAAGGGATTCATATACACTTACCGATGTTGAGCGCACGAGCGACACGCGCTATAACGTAATCAGAGTGGGAGATGAGCTTGCCGCCACGCTCAAGGCAAACGGAATATCCGTCATTCACGACAGAAATATATACGACAGCCCGTCTTATAATGGGTCATATACAAGAACGCTCACGGCAATAGGAAAGACATTAAAGAGCAACCCGTCAATAAAAGTAATCATTGACCTTCACCGTGATTCGATGACGACTAAAGACGGGGTTAAATACAGAACGGTTGCAAACTTAGACGGAAAAAAGTGCGCGCAGATGATGATAGTTATGTCTACGGGCGAAAGCGGACTTCCGCATCCGAACTGGGCGGAGAACCTTAAGCTTGCCGTGAAGCTCCAGAATGCCCTTGCCAATAAATATCCGACGCTCATGCGTCCCATGAATTTGAGAAAGGAGCGTTTTAATATGCACGCGACAACGGGCTCAATGCTCGTGGAGGTCGGAACTTCCGCAAACTCGCTTTCCGAAGCAATAGAATCAATAAAACTGCTTGGAGGCGAACTTGCGCCAATTCTCAAAACCGCAAAATAAAACTATTTGCCGACACAAAAACGGCTGAATATCTCGGAGACAATGCTCTCCGAAGCACGTTTTCCCGTAATTTCGCCGAGCACATTCAGCGCGGATTCAACATCGCACATGGAAGCATCGGGATAAAGTCCTGCTTCAAGCGCGTCCGCCGCGGCAGAAATGCTTTCTGCCGCGCGCGAAAGCGCAGATGCGTGGCGCGGATTGGTAACGGTGCTTCCGTCGCAGGAAATCCCCGCCGCACCGACAGTCTCATATATGAGTGATGAAAGCTTTTCACGGCACAATTCGTCTTTTGCCGACAGCGTAATAACGGAGAGCCCGTCAAATGCTCCTGTGTCGAGTTCGCGCTTGAGGTCTGATTTGTTTAATACGCAGATTGATTTCTTGCTCCTTGCAATGTCGAGAACCTTTTGGTCAAACTCATTGAATTTTCGGGAAAGGTCAAATACGGCAAGGATTAAGTCGGCACTGTCCGCAGCGTCGGCACTCCGCTTTATACCGAGCCTTTCGGGTTCGCTTGAAGCGTCTCGCATTCCGGCAGTGTCAATAAGCCGAAGCATGAGCCCGTTTATGCTTACAGACTCCTCAACGGTATCGCGCGTAGTACCCTCAATATCCGTTACGATGCTTCTCTCAGTCCCGATAAGCAAATTGAGAATGGAGGATTTTCCTACATTCGGCTTCCCGATAAGAGCCGTTCTGACTCCGCATCGGACAAGCCGTCCGTTTTCATATGATTTGGCAAGCGCGTCTGAACGTGATGCGTCCTCGCGCAGTTTTCTTATCAGGGACTTGCGGTCTGTTTCGGATATTTCATCATCGGGATAGTCAATGAATGCGTAAAACTCCGCGGCTATGTGAGTTAAATCCTCGGCAATCGCGGATATTTCGGAACCGAGACGTCCGTTCATCTGTTCCGCGGCATTTCTCGATGCGGTTTCCGTTTCCGAGTCTATCAGGTCAATTACGGCTTCAGCCTGGGTTAAGTCCATCTTCCCGTTGAGGAAAGCGCGCTCGGTAAATTCCCCCGCACGCGCAGGCCGTGCGCCGGCGGAGTACAGCGCCGATAGGACCAAACGCAGAACGGAGGGGGAACCGTGGCAGTACAGCTCAACACAATCCTCGCCCGTGTAGCTTCGAGGCGCTTTAAAATATACACCCATGCCGAAATCGCAAACATCTCCGCATGAAGTCAGCATATTTCCCGCATACATCTCACGCGGATTTTCAAGACTTCCGCAAAAGACACGCTTCGCCGCTGAAAGGGCATTATCGCCGGATATCCGTATTATACCGATTGCACCCTTAATCGGCGGTGTCGATATCGCCGCAATCGTGTCTGCCATCTGAATAACGCCTCCTAACAAAAAACTTACGACCCCGTCAAACGGTCCGTAAGCAATAAACATTTGGAGCAGGTGATGGGAATCGAACCCACGCTGCCAGCTTGGGAAGCTGGAGTTCTACCATTGAACTACACCTGCAAAATAAAAAATAATGGAGCTGAAGATGGGATTCGAACCCATGACCTCATCATTACGAGTGATGTGCTCTACCTACTGAGCTACTTCAGCTTACCACAAAACCGAGCCTTTGCTCGAACGAATATCATTATAATATAAAAAAACCTTTCCGTCAACGGTTAATTTAAAAAAACAAGAAAAAAATTCTCGCAGTTTGTTCCGAGTGATATAAGTTTTTCTTTTGAAAGCAATTCAGAGATAAAAAAGACAAAAAACTCCGGTCAAAAAACGCATTATTTTTTGATTTTTACGTCAATTTTGTTATTGTAAGTCCTTGCACAAAGTTGAAAACTATGGTATCATGTTTTACACAGAGGCGTATGCTTAAAAAATAAATAAAGGGGATAACGAAGGATATGGCAAGTACGTTTAGCTCCGCTCCGGACGATAAAATTCCTTATGCTCCGCTGGGGATAATTTCTCTTGACAGCAGCAAAGAGCTGGGTAATCTGGTGGACGAAAACCTCGTACAGCAGAGGCGCAGCAATGTGGAAAACGGAAATGTTCCGCTGCACTTTCCCGCATACCTGAGGGATTCTTACCTAATAGGCCACTCCGCACCGAGGTTTGCCTCGGGTGAGGGCAAGGCGATTTTGAAAGAAACGGTCCGCGGTTATGACATATATATTCTTGCGGATATAAGCAATTACAGCTGTACATATAAAATGTACAATATGGAATGCCATATGAGCCCCGACGATATATTTCAGGATATTAAGAGAGTAATCGCGGCAATAGGCGGAAAGGCGCGCAGAATTAATGTAATAATGCCGCTTCTGTACGAGAGCCGTCAGCACAGAAAAGCAGCAAGAGAGTCTCTCGACTGCGCCCTGGCGCTTCAGGAACTCGAAAGACTCGGAGTAGATAACATTATCACATTTGACGCTCACGACCCGCGCGTCCAGAATGCGATTCCGCTTATAGGCTTTGAAAACATCAGCCCGACGTATCAGATTATAAAGGCACTCCTCCGTGAGGAACCCGACCTCCGCATAGATAAGGACAACCTTATCGTAATAACGCCGGACGAAGGCGGAATGAGCCGAAGCCTTTACTATGCGAGCATGCTCGGCGTAAACGTCGGTATGTTCTATAAGAGACGCGATTATACTCGCATAGTCAACGGAAGAAATCCGATTATCAGCCATGAATTTCTCGGAGATTCCGTTGAGGGAAAAGACGTTCTCATAATCGACGATATGATTTCCTCGGGCGAGTCGGTAATCGAGATTGCAAAAGAGCTTAAGCACAAGAACGCACGGCGCATATTTGTCGGTGCGACATTCGGATTGTTTACCGAGGGCACGGCGGCGTTTGATAAGTGCTATGAAGAAGGCGCAATTACAAAAGTGTTTTCAACTAACCTCAATTACCGCACGAAGGAAGTCCTTTCGGCGCCGTGGTATGCAAATGTCGATATGTCAAAGTTTCTATCCCTTATAATCGATACGATGAACCATGATTCGTCAATCAGTCCGCTTATGACGCCTGTTGACAAGATTCACAGACTTCTTGACAAGCACAGGGCAGAGCTTAATAAGTAATAATAAAAAAGTACATAAAAGGAGCGATTTTATCATGTCAAAGAAAGTAGTAACATTCGGAGAAATCATGCTCAGACTCAAATCCCCGGCTCTTGAGAGATTTTTCCAGTCCCCGTCCTTGGAAGCAACATTCGGAGGCGGCGAGGCGAACGTCGCAGTATCTCTTGCAAATTACGGAATGGACGCATCTTTCGTAACGGCTCTTCCGTCAAACGCAATAGCTGATGCCTGCATTAACGACCTTCGCTATTTCGGAGTTGATACGAAGGACATCGTTCGTTCGGAAGGACGCGTAGGGATCTACTACCTCGAAACAGGCGCAAACCAGAGACCGTCGAAGGTTGTTTACGACCGTGCGTATTCATCCATCGCGCTCGCAAAGCCCGGCGACTTCGATTGGGAAAAGATTTTTGACGGAGCAACATGGTTCCATATTACGGGTATCACTCCAGCAATAAGCGAGTCGGCTGCCGAGCTTTCGCTCGAGTCGGTAAAGGCTGCAAAGAAGCTCGGACTCACAGTTTCGTGCGACTTTAACTTCCGCAAGAATCTCTGGAAGTATGGCAAAACAGCTCCTGAGATTATGTGCGAGCTCGTTAAGTATGTCGATGTCGGCATAGCAAATGAGGAAGACTGCCAGAAGTCCCTCGGAATCACGATTGACGTTAAGGTTGAGGACGGCAAGCTCGACACTGCAAAGTACGAAGCTCTTGCACGCAAGGTTCTTGACGCTTATCCGAACATGAAGACACTTGCAATCACTCTCCGTGAGAGCAAGAGCGCAGATACAAACGGCTGGTCCGCATGCCTCTGCGACAGAGATAACTTCTATCTCAGCAGAAAGTACTTAATCACCGATATCGTTGACCGCGTTGGCGGCGGCGACTCGTTCTCGGGCGGACTCATCTACGGTCTTAACAACTATGAAAACAAAGAGGACGCACTCAACTTCGCAGTTGCGGCATCCTGCCTCAAGCACTCAATCTCCGGCGACTTCAACCGCGCAACGCTTGCAGAGGTTAAGAACCTCATGGGCGGCGACGGTTCGGGCCGTGTACAGAGATAAATCCCCGCAAAAGAGAAAGGAAGTAGTTTACAATGGCATATATTAACCTTGATGCCGCGGCTCTCCGTAAGTATTGTGAAGATATTTTCGTAAAGCGCGGATATACAGAGCAGGAGAGCAAGGACATAACAGACGTTCTCCTCACAGCGGACCTCTACGGTATAGAGTCCCATGGCGTACAGCGCCTTATCAGATACCATAACGCTATCGAAGAAGGCTCGATAGTTCCGGATACAAAGCCCGAGATTATATTTGAAACACCTGTTTCGGCGGTAATCGACGCTCCGAAATCTATGGGCCAGGTAGTTGCCAAGAAGGCAATGAACATGGCTATCGAAAAGGCAAAGAAGAGCGGCTTCGGCGCAGTTTGCGTCCGCGGTTCCAACCACTACGGCATCGCCGGCTACTACACGAAGATGGCAGCTGATGCTGATATGATTGGTATCAGCATGACAAATACGGAAGCTATCGCAATTCCGACATACGGCAAGAAAGCAATGCTCGGAACAAGCCCGATAGCGGTATGTATGCCCGCTGACCCGGTTGACTTCTGGTATGACGCGGCGACGACCGTAATCACACGCGGTAAGCTTGAAGTTTACAGAAAGAAAGAGCTCCCGCTCCCCACAGGCTGGGTAGCAGACGAGAATGGTGCAGACTGCGACGATGCAGACCGCGTTCTTAAGAATATCATCGGAAAGCTCGGCGGCGGCATATTCCCGCTCGGCGGTTTCTCCGAGGAGACAGGCTCGCATAAGGGCTACGGTCTCGGAATAATTGTTGAGCTGTTTACGTCTATCATCACGGGCGGAACAACATCGCCTCACGTACGCAACAGCGGTAACGCCGACACGTCGTTCTGCCTCATGGCAATCGATTACGGCATATTCGGAGATAAGAAGGAAATAAAGGCACGTATGTCTAACCTCCTCAACGAACTCCGCGAAAGCCCCAAAGCAGACGGACACGACAGAATTTACACGCACGGTGAGAAGGAAGTTGAGTCCATGACTCAGAAGCTTCACGACGGCGTTCCCGTCAATGAAAAGACGCTTAAGGAGCTCAAGGATATCGGAGCATCTCAGGGTCTCAATTTTGACGACTACTTCAAGGCATAATATAAGCTCGATAAACGGCGTGCACGAATATTCGGCACGCCGTTTGGTATGCTGACATACAGAAACGGAGATGCGTTTTTATGAAAACAGTAATCCTCGATAAATGCACGGTAACAAACGGTGATATCGATTTTTCGGAGCTTTTGGGCATCGGAGATACCGAGTGCTTTGACTTGCTTCCGGAGTCCGACATAGCGCGCGTACTCAGGGACGCGGACGCCGTTATATGCAATAAGGCGCAAATAGACAGAAAAATCATCGAAAGCTGTCCGAAGCTTAAATATATAGGGCTGTTTGCAACAGGGTATAATAATATCGATACCGAAGCCGCAAAAGAACGCGGGATTTGCGTGTGCAATGTTCCCGGATATTCCACAGATGCCGTGGCGCAGCATACGTTCTCTTTTATCCTCGCATTATCGGGGAGCTTATGCGATTACACTGCGTCATCGTCAAAAGGCGACTGGGTAAGGTCTAAAACCTTTACATATTTTCCGTTTCCGATATCCGAACTCGCGGGGAAAGCTCTCGGAATATTCGGATACGGGAGCATCGGACGCACGGTCGCGGAAATAGGACGTGCATTCAAAATGAATATAATTGTCTGCACCCGCTCAAAGCCGACCGATACGAATGTCGAACTCGTATCAAAAGAAGAGCTTTTTTCGCGCTCTGATTTTCTGACGCTCCATGCACCGCTTACAAAAGAAACGGAAAAAATCGTAAATACCGAAACTCTGTCGCTGATGAAGAAAAGCGCGTACCTTATAAATACTGCGCGCGGAGGATGCGTGGACGAAAAGGCACTTGCGGACGCCCTCAACGGTGGGAAAATCGCAGGGGCGGGAATAGATGTTCTGACAGTTGAACCTATGTGCGGGAACAATCCGCTGCTGACCGCAAAGAATTGCCTTGTAACACCGCATATAGCATGGGCACCGAAAGAAACACGCAAACGACTGATTGCGCTCGTTGCGAAAAACCTTCGGGCGTTCAAAAACGGAAAACCTATAAACGTCGTAAATAAATAGATGTAAAACAGTCCCAGAAAGTTAGCTCTTTCAGGGACTGTTTTACGTTTTAATTACACGAGCCTTGAGAAAGCAAAAGAGAGGGCAAAAAACACGAGAACCGACGCGCAGATAAGAAAAGGTTTGCTTTTGTAAAAAACGCGTCTCTTTCCGCAATGCTCCCGCACATAATCATCTGCGGCGGCACAGGCTTCACGGAGTATGTTTTCCGAATCCACGGAGCAGGAATTTATGTGTCCGTCGTTCAATATAAATATTGCCTGCTCGAATAAACTGCTTGCCGGAGCTTTTACAACTACGACCCGCTTAGAAATTCCCTTAACCATAGCACTCTCCTAAAATGAGTTTATATCGTAATTTTAGCCGAAAATCATGAATACTATGCACCTTGCGTAAAAAGAATTACCGCTGCCGTCATATCATCGCCCTTTCCGTGGCATTCAATGGATTTTTCTATAATCTTTTCCGCAAATTCCCGTGGCCGACACTCCTCGGACTCTGAGAGAAAAGAAAGAAGCCAGCCGTCGGATTTTAAATCGGAAACACCGTCGCTCACCATAACAACCACGTCGCCGTCGCTGAGACTAACGGATGTGAAATCCGGAAGAACGCGTGTTCCGACAGACATTCCTGCGGGCAGGGACGATGAGGTGATACGGCAAACCTTTTTTCCGCGTTTTATGTAGGCGGGCGCACCGCCGAGCTTGAAAAAGTCGCATTTTCCGCAGAAGAGGTCAAAATACGCAAGGTCAAGTGTGGCGAAGGCATTCTGCTCGTCGCTTTTTATCATGAGCGCCGATTGGAGAGTTGAAAGAGCATTTTTGGGGGACATTCCCGTTTTAAGAAGCCCTTCAAGAAGCTTTACCGAGGACGCGCTTTCTCTTGCGGCCTCCTTTCCCGTTCCCATTCCGTCTGACAGAATTACGGCGGATTTTCCGTTTGAGGGAGAAATGAAGCTCCCCGAATCACCGCTTATGCCGTCTGAGTTTTTTCTGCGTACGGCGCAGCCGAATGACACGGAAAACGGCGGTGCTTCCTTTATAACAACATCGTCAACCTGCTCTCCGAAGGCAAGCTGAGGTGCATTGAGCTTAATTCCGCAGCGTTCGGAAATTTCCGAACAGAGTTCATCTGCCTTGTCCCTGAAGCATGTGAGATCGCTCCCGAAAAGATGAATGTTCATATGCCCCTCAAAATCGCGGTAAACCGCCGTCTCGCAGAGTATTCCGCGGGAAGACAAAATCTCCGTAATTTCATTTTCGGCATTGTCATCAAATTCTGCGTTCTCAAATATGTCCGTTGCAAGTGAAGAAAAAATTGCCGAGGTGTCCGTGTACTGCCGTGATATGAGCTCGCGGTTTTCACGGAGTTTTTCGGAAAACTGTCCGCGGTACTTCATCGCATATACCTCGCGGTTTACCGAATTTACAAAGTTTTCAATGTGAATGCAGCGCGATGAAAAGTAAGACGGAAAATCCGAGGAGGAGAGTCTTCCGTTTGACAACACTGCATTAGTCGCATTATTCAGCGCGTCCTTCGTTTTTTCAAAATCCCGCTCCCAGCATATTTTGGAGAGAGTGCATTGTTTGCATATCTGAGAAGCTGCCATGTCAAATGCAAGCGGTACGTCGAGCTTTCTGTCCTCATTTTGAGATGCGGAGAGCGTGAGTGAGTTGCCTATTGCAAGAAAGGCCGACGAAAGAGACGAAAGCCTTTCGGATGTGAGCTTTTTGATGTGATTGTCGCGGTTTTTCGGCGCGGCGGCGAAAATAAATCTCGAAATTTTTGAAAATACGGGCGAAATGATGAAAAATAGCACCGCGGAAACCGCCGACTCAGCTGCAAGCGGAATCATCAAAGACGCATCAAGACATAACGCCGTGATGTAAGATGTAAAAACGGCGGGGAATACAGCCAAAAACTTCCCCTTCTTTGAAAAAAGCGCGCATACAAGTCCGAGAGCAACGAATGACGGACACAGTGCGGGATTTGAAACGGCGAGAGCCGCCGCACCTCCGAAAACGGCACCGCTTACGGCAGATGCGTAAAAACCGCCTGTAAACGACACGAGAAGAGTAAACAGAACAGCAAAAACATTTCCGAGAGATATGCCGAAAAAATGCGGAAGTCCTGAGAATGCGATAACCGCTGCGGCCGCCGCGGCAAGAAGTCCTGCCGAGAACTCGCATTGGGTTGCGCACGTGTTCTTCCTCGTGTCTGCTACAAATGAGAAAAGATATGTGCAGAGCACGGCTGCCCAAGTCTCAAATGCGAAAAGGATTGCGTCAAGAACGGGGGAATACGAGACGGCGAGAAATACCCCGTTAATCGCAATCATGGGAACAAGCACCGACATGGGGGCAAACGCACGTTTTTTCACAAGCTCAGTTCCCGAAAAGACAAAGTGCGCCGTATACATGAGAATAAGGCAGGCTATGTATTTGAGAGAATTAACTCGGTCAAGTATGGTCAAATAACCCAAAGCCGCGCCGAACATAGCGCAAACCGCTCCGCGTCCGGACGCGCAAACCGCCCCGACGGCTATCCCGAACGGCGCGGAAGAGCCGAGTATTGTACCGCGCGAAAGAAAAAAAGCGGCGGCAAATTTTAAGGGATATATCAGTAAACCGCTGTTAATCAAAAATGATTCGGCTTTTGAAGCTCCGCGGGCGAGCAGGCTTTGAAGATTTTTGTTTTTTACATCCATTTCTTTATCATTCCTTTCATATATGATGATTATAAAAAAATATGACTGAATATACAGTCGGAAAATAAGTGGCATAAATGCTCGATTTTTGCGCTGTATGACCGAAAAAAACAGATTGCGGTGTATTTTGCCGAAACAGAACGGTTAATGCGTTAATTTCTCCGCACTTTGTTAAAAAATCGTCAAAATACATAAAAAATTTCATTTAAACAGGAAAATTTCTTTTTAATTGCTATTGATATTTGTCCGAAAAAATAATAAAATAGTAAACAGCAGATTATGCATAATTACGAAAGGAGCATAAATTCAAAATGAGTTTGACAACAAACAAAACAGTAAACAGCTGGGTTGAAGAAATGGCCAACCTCGTTAAGCCGGATTCGATAGTTTGGATTGACGGAAGCGAGGCACAGCTTGACGCTATCCGCGCCGAAGCAAGTGCTTCCGGCGAGCTCATAAAGCTCAATGAAGAAAAGCTTCCCGGCTGCTATCTCCACAGAACACGTCAGAACGATGTTGCGCGTGTTGAGGACAGAACATTTATCTGCGCCGAAACAAAGGAAAAAGCAGGTCCTACAAATAACTGGTGTGACCCGAAGGAAATGTACGCAAAGCTTTATGATATCGCGCGTGATTCCTACAAGGGCAGAACAATGTACGTTATCCCGTTCTCGATGGGCCCGATAGGCTCACCGCTCGCAAAAATCGGCGTTGAGATTACAGACTCAAAGTATGTTGTTCTTAACATGGTTATCATGACAAGAGTCGGCAAGGCTGTATTTGACATTCTCGGCGACAGCAATGATTGGGTTCGCGGTTTCCACGCTTCCTGCGACATTGACCCCGAGAAGAGATATATTTGCCAGTTCCCCGAGGACAATACGATTATCTCGGTCAACTCCGCTTACGGCGGAAACGTTCTCCTCGGCAAGAAGTGCTTCGCACTCCGTATTGCTTCTTACCAGGGCTGGAAGGAAGGCTGGATGGCAGAGCATATGCTCATCCTCGGACTTCAGAATCCTGAGGGCGAAGTAAAGTATATCGCGGCTGCATTCCCGTCTGCCTGCGGAAAGACGAACCTCGCAATGCTTATTCCGCCTGAATACCTCCGCAAGAAGGGCTACAAGATTTGGACAGTCGGCGACGACATTGCATGGATGAAGATTAAGGAAGACGGCAGACTCTATGCCATCAACCCCGAAAACGGCTTCTTCGGCGTTGCTCCGGGAACAAACGCACACTCCAACTTCAACGCTCTTGAGTCCACAAAGAAGAATACAATATTCACAAACGTAGCTCTCAATCTCGATGACAATACGGTATGGTGGGAAGGACTCAATAAAGACCTCCCGACAAACTGCATCGACTGGAAGGGCAACAAGTGGGATGCTTCCAAGTTTGATAAGAAGGATAAGAGCACATATGCCGCTCATCCGAACTCAAGATTTACTGCACCGGCAGAGAACTGCCCCTGCATTTCCGATGAGTTTAATAAGGGCGAAGGCGTTCCGATTTCCGCTATCGTATTCGGCGGCCGCCGTGCAAAGTGCGCTCCGCTCGTTTATCAGTCAAAGTCTTGGGAAAACGGCGTATTTGTCGGCTCTGCAATGGCATCCGAGACAACTGCCGCAGCTGCAGGTGCAGTAGGTGTTGTCCGCCGCGACCCGATGGCTATGCTTCCGTTCTGCGGTTACAACATGGGCGACTACTTCGCACATTGGCTCGAAATGGGCAAGAAGCTCGGCGATAAGGCTCCGAAGATATTCAACGTCAACTGGTTCCGTACAGATGACGAGGGCAACTTCGTATGGCCCGGATTCGGCGACAATATGCGTGTTCTCAACTGGATTATCGACCGCTGCGAGGGCAAGGCATCCGCTGTTGAAACACCTATCGGCTACGTTCCGAAGCCCGAAGATATCGATGTTACAGACCTCGACATGGATATGGATACTCTTAAGGATATCCTCACAGTCGATAAGGACGTCTGGACAAAAGAAGCTGCTGAAATTGAGGAGCACTACAAGAAATTCGGCGACAAGCTCCCGAAAGAACTCCGTGCTCAGCTCGAAAACCTCAAAGCAGCTCTTAAGTAATTTGTTTGCTTGTGTTCCCCGCGGGATAAGTCCCGTGGGGAACTTTTTTCACAAAATATCATTTTTTGAAAAAAATGTTTAATTTCGCCGAATAATATGATATACTATTAAATAAAATGCTTTTTTAAAAATGCTTGCGGAGGAATGAAAATGCTTACTGATTGTGAAATAGCTCAGAGCGTAAAAATGCGGAAAATACAGGACGTTGCCGCCGATATAGGTATTTTGGAGAAAGAACTCATTCCTTACGGAAGATATAAGGCTAAAGTTACGCATGAGCTTGAAAAGCGCGTGTCTGAAAATAAGAACGGAAAACTCGTTCTTGTAACGGCAGTAAATCCCACACCGGCAGGTGAGGGAAAGACAACAATGACAGTCGGTCTCGGTCAGGCAATGTGGAAGCTCGGAAAGAAGAGCGTCATAGCCCTGCGTGAGCCGTCTCTCGGCCCGGTGTTCGGAATAAAGGGCGGTGCTGCCGGCGGCGGCTGGTCGCAGGTTCTCCCGATGGAGGATATAAACCTCCATTTTACGGGGGATATCCATGCGGTTACCACTGCAAATAACCTGCTTGCGGCACTCTGCGATAACCATATTAAGCAGGGAAATGTGCTCGGAATAGACCCGAAATCCGTGGAAATTAAAAGAGTTCTCGATATGAACGACAGAGTACTCAGAAATATTGTCGTGGGGCTCGGCCCGTCCAAAAACGGAGTGGTGCGCGAGGACGGTTTTATGATAAGCGTGGCAAGCGAAATCATGGCAATACTCTGTCTATCAAAAAGTATTTCGGATTTAAAAGAACGATTCGGAAACATCCTCATAGGCTACACATATGACGGAGCTCCCGTATATGCGCGCCAGATAAACGCACAGGGCGCTATGGCGGCGCTGTTTAAGGAGGCCGCACTCCCGAACCTCGTCCAGACGATAGAGGGAACCCCATGTGTAATGCACGGAGGGCCGTTTGCAAATATAGCTCACGGATGCAACTCCGTAAGAGCGACAAAGCTTGCACTTAAGCTCTCCGATTATGCGATTACGGAGGCAGGATTCGGGGCAGACCTCGGCGCGGAGAAGTTTTTTGACATCAAATGCCGTAAAGCGGGACTTTCGCCTGACTGCGCGGTTATTGTGGCAACGGTGCGCGCACTTAAATACAACGGCGGTGTTCCCAAAGCTGAGCTCGGTGCTGAAAATGTCGGCGCAGTTAAACTCGGAACGGAAAACCTTAAGGCACATATTGAAAACGTCAAAAAATACGGCGTTCCGATAGTTGTTGCAATAAATAAGTTTGAGTCGGACACAGATGATGAGCTGTCCGTGATTTCCGATGCCTGCCGCGAGCTCGGCGCAGAATTTGCGCTTTCCGAGGTGTTCGCCAAGGGCGGAGCCGGCGGTATTGAGCTTGCAAAAAAGGTCATCGCCGCGGCAGATTCCGGAAAGGCGCAGTTTAAGGTGCTGTACCCCGACGATATGCCGCTAACCGAGAAGATAGAGACGGTTGCGCGCGAGATTTACGGTGCGGACGGCGTTGATTTTACGGCCGATGCAAAGAAAAAACTTGACAAGTTCACAGAACTCGGCTGCGGCAATATGCCCGTGTGCATAGCAAAAACGCAGTATTCGCTTTCGGATAATCCCGCGCTTCTCGGAAGGCCGAAAGGATTCCGCGTTACCATACGCGATGCGCGTGTGTCCATGGGAGCAGGCTTTGTAGTCGCCCTCGCGGGAGATATTATGACGATGCCCGGGCTTCCGAAGAAACCTGCCGCCGAGAATATTGACATAGATGACGAGGGCAATATAAGCGGTTTGTTCTAAGCTTGGAGGAAAACAATGAAGAGTGTACTCGGAATAGATATAGGCGGGAGCACGACGAAGATAATCGGTTACAGAGACGGAAAAATCTTTTCACCGCTGATTGTCAAATCGAGCGACCCACGCGCTTCGCTTTACGGAGCGTTCGGAAAGTTCATGTCGGAAAACGGACTCTCTCTTGCCGATGTAGAAAGCGTCATGATTACGGGTGTAGGTTCGCATGACTGCGGTAACGATATCTTCGGAGTTAAAATGAGGCGAATAGACGAGTTTCAGGCTGTCGGCAGAGGCGGACTGTTTTTAAGCGAACTCGACTCCGCTGTCGTTGTCAGCATGGGAACGGGAACGGCATTTGTCTCGGCAAGCGGTAAAGGCGTCTTCCATATTGGGGGAACGGGAATAGGCGGAGGCACGCTCCTCGGGCTTGCAAGCCGTATGTTCAACGTCCGCGATTTCAATGATATAGTTGAGATGGCAAAGGAGGGCGACCTTGAAAACGTCGACCTTCATATCGGGGATATCAGCCGTGCCGATATTGAGAACATGACGTCAACCACAACTGCGTCAAATTTCGGAAAAATACGGGACCTTGCGTCGAACGACGACCTTGCGCTCGGAATAATAAATATGGTGTTCCAGACAATAGGCGTAATGGCGGTATTTTCGGCAAAGAACGAAAAAACCGATAATATAGTCCTGACGGGAAACCTCACGAACGTCCCGCAGGCAAAAAAAATCTTTGAGAATGTAGCGGCACTCTACGGAGTGAAATTCATAACACCCGAACATTCGGAGTATGCAACGGCGACGGGTGCCGCGCTTATGAGTGATTATTGATATGAGAGTAAAAGAAATACCACAGGAAGAGCTTTTCCGCCAGCAGAAATTTATCCACGCCGTGGCGGACATCAACAGCGGAAAAGAATTGAAAGCGTTTGTCGATACATACGGCTGTCAGCAAAACGAGGCTGACAGTGAGACCCTCCGCGGAGTTCTCCGCGAAATGGGTTATGAACAGACGGAAAATGAAGAAGAAGCGGATGTTATAATAGTTAACTCCTGCGCCGTACGCGAACACGCAGAACAGCGCGTTCTCGGAAACGTCGGCGCGCTTGTCCATGTAAAACGCAAGCACGACTGTATAATTGCCGTGTGCGGCTGCATGGTTCAGCAGGAAAAAATGAAAGAAAAAATAAAAAACAGCTACCGCCATGTGGATATGGTGTTCGGAGTCCACGCGCTCTACCGTTTCCCTGAACTTCTTTACCGCGTTATAACAGAGAAAAAGCGCGTGTTTGATACGGAAGAATCTGACGGGCGCATCATTGAGGGGCTTCCCGTACTGCGTAAGGATAACACGAAAGCATGGGTGTCAATTATGTACGGATGCAACAATTTCTGTACATATTGCATAGTTCCGTACGTCAGAGGACGTGAACGCTCAAGAACTCCCGAAAATATAATAAATGAGATAATAGAACTCGTTTCAAACGGATGCCGTGATATAACGCTCTTGGGACAGAATGTAAACTCATACGGACACGACCTCGATTGCGATGTCGATTTTTCGCGGCTCCTCGAGATGATAAACGATATCCCGGGCGATTTTTGGATACGCTTCATGACGAGCCACCCCAAGGATGCAACTCCCCGCTTGTTCGATACTATGGCGAAGTGTGAAAAGGTTGTAAACCATATTCACTTGCCGTTTCAATCAGGGAGCGACAGGATATTAAAGCTTATGAACAGGCGCTACGACAGCACAGATTACAGACGCCTTGTGGAATATGCAAGAAGCAAAATGCCGGATATATCGGTAACGAGCGACGTTATAGTCGGCTTTCCCGGGGAGACAGAGGAAGATTTTTCGGAGACACTCCGACTGATTTCCGATATCGGGTTCGACGGGCTCTTTGTGTTCATTTACTCGAAAAGGAGCGGAACACCTGCCGCCGAAATGGAGGATAAGACCCCGCGCAAGGAAAAAACGGAACGCTTTGCGAGACTTTTTGAGCTTCAGGACAAAATTACGGAGGAGCGAAGCCGTAAAATCCTCGGTACATCGGTTAAGGTTTTGGTGGAAAGCATTCAGGAGGAGCAGAAAGGGTGCAACCTGCTTGCTCGGACAGAAGGGAACAGACCCGTATATGTTAAAGGCGATGCAGGTCTTGTCGGGAGCTTTGCCCACGCAATTATAACGGATTCCTCAAAATGGGGAATGTACGGTGAATTAGAAGAGTAAGAGGTTTTTTCAATGGTTCAGTATTCTCCGATGATGTCGCAGTATTTGAAAATTAAAGAACAGAATAAGGACAGCATATTGTTTTTCCGTCTCGGCGACTTTTATGAAATGTTCTACGATGATGCAAAAACTGCGTCTGAGGAACTCGATCTTACACTGACAGGGAAGAACTGCGGTCTTGAAGAACGCGCGCCGATGTGCGGGGTTCCGTATCATTCGAGCGAGAGCTATATTGCCCGCCTTATTGCAAAGGGATATAAGGTCGCAATATGCGAGCAGACCGAGGACCCCGGAAACGGCAAAAAAATCGTAGAGCGGAAGGTAGTACGCGTAGTAACTCCGGGAACTGTCATCGAGAACACAATGCTTGATGAGACGAAAAACAATTACATCTGCGGAATATACCTCGGAAACGATTCGGCGGCTGTCTGCTTTGCCGATATATCAACGGGCGAGGCAAGCTGCTGTGAGCTTCACGGAGCAGGACTGTTTGAAAAAATATGCAGTGAACTTACAAAGTTTTCCCCGTCCGAGGCCGTTGTGAATGAGGAGTTTGCAAAGGATTCGGACAGAACAAATTTTCTGCGCTTAACGCTTAATATGAGCGTTGAGGTGCGCGGGGAAGAAAGCTTCGGGCGTGAAAATGCAAAGACCGCCGTATTGAACCACTTTGCACAGGACGAAGTTTCCGAGCTCGGATTTTCAGAAAACGGCGCGGCGCTGCTCGCGGCGGGAGGACTCTTTTCCTACCTCTATGAAACGCAAAAAACAAACATTTCACATATAACAAAAATAGAATTTTATGAGCAAGATCAATATATGACGCTTGACGCTTCGGCAAAGCGAAATCTTGAAATATGCGAAACTATGCGCACAAAGGAAAAACGCGGTTCTCTGCTTTGGGCGGTAGACAAAACAAAAACCTCCATGGGCGGGAGGCTTCTGCGAGGCTGGCTTGAAAAGCCGCTGACCGACATAACTGAAATCAACCGCCGTCTTGACGCGGTGGACGAGCTGTTTCATGAGTCAATATCGCGTGAGGAGCTTTCCGAATCGCTTCGCGGAGTAAAAGATATAGAACGGCTTTTGGGGCGTGTCGTATACGGCGCGGCAAACGGGCGCGATCTGCGCGCGATGGCGGCAACCTTCGGAGCACTTCCGCCGATTAAAGAAAAGCTTTCGGAGTTCTCCGCGGAATATCTGAGAGATATATACGAAAACCTCGATGAAATGTCGGATATGTATCAAATGATAGATGAGACCATCACCGAGGAACCGCCGTTTTCGATACGCGAAGGAGGAATGGTGCGCGACGGCTTCAGCGCAGAGGTCGACGAACTCCGCGACATAATGAAGAACGGCAAAAAATATCTTGCCGATATGGCTGCAAAAGAAAAAGAAATTACGGGGATTAAGAACTTAAAAGTCGGATATAACCGCGTGTTCGGTTATTATATCGAGGTTTCGAAGTCGAACATCTCGGAAGTTCCCGAACGATACATAAGAAAACAAACGCTTACAACAGGCGAAAGATATATTACAAGCGAATTGAAAGACCTTGAAAGCTCAATACTCGGCGCGCAGGACAAGCTCTGCGGGCTTGAGGGTGAGATATTCAAGGATGTATGTGCCAAAATCTGTGAGGCAACGGAAAGAATCCAAAGGACTTCGGCGAGCATCGCAAAGCTTGACGTAATAGTTAATTTTGCGTCAGTCTCGGCACGTTACGGGTATGTAAAGCCGAAGGTGAATAAGGGCGACAAAATTTTAATAAAGGACGGACGCCACCCGGTCGTTGAAAGAATGTCAAATGACGTGATGTTTGTCCCGAATGATGCACTTCTCGACTGTAATGAAAACAGAATGGCAATAATCACGGGACCGAATATGGCGGGAAAATCCACCTTCATGCGGCAGGTAGCGCTGATAACACTTATGGCGCAGGCGGGATGTTTTGTGCCTGCAAAGTCCGCGGAAATAGGGGTAGTAGACAGGATTTTCACAAGAATCGGTGCGTCAGACGACCTCACATCGGGTCAGTCAACATTTATGGTTGAAATGAACGAGGTCGCCGAGATTATTAAAAATGCAACAAGAAAAAGCCTTATTATCCTTGATGAGATAGGACGAGGAACGTCAACCTTTGACGGAATGTCCATTGCACGAGCGGTAATAGAATATATTTCTGACAAGGAATGTATAGGAGCAAAGACGTTGTTTGCAACTCACTATCACGAATTAACAGAGCTTGAAAATAAGCTCCCGGGCGTGAAAAATTACAATATAGCCGTAAGAAAGCACGGATATGACATAACGTTCCTGAGAAAGATAGTGCGAGGCGGCGCGGATGACAGCTACGGAATAGAGGTTGCGCGGCTCGCAGGAATACCCGACAGCATCACACTGCGCGCACACGAAATTCTTGAAAGTTTGGAGGACGGAAAGAAGATTCCGAGCGCAGAGTTTAATATTCCGGCGGAACGCGGGCGTTCCGCTGAGGGGGACAAGATACTTACCGAGCTTGCGCATATGGATGTTAATACACTGTCTCCGCTTGAGGCAATCTCGATTTTGTTTGAGTATACAAAGCGTGCGCGTGAAGCGGAATAATTAAAGGAGGAGAAAAATGGGCCGAATAAATGTGCTTGATAAACAAGTCGCAAACATGATTGCGGCGGGTGAAGTTGTGGAAAATCCCGCATCAGCCGCAAAGGAACTTGTTGAAAATGCAATAGATGCGGGCGCATCATCCGTAACAGTGGAAATCCAGAACGGCGGTATTACATATCTGCGCGTAACGGACGACGGCTGCGGTATGGAGAATGACGATGCAAAAACGGCTTTTCTCCGCCATGCAACAAGCAAGATTTCAAACGCCGGAGACCTTGTGGGAATCAAAACACTCGGATTCCGAGGCGAGGCGCTTGCGGCTATTTCCTCCGTATCAAAAATAGACCTTATAACAAAACCGCGCGGCGGCGAGATAGGAACGGCGCTCAGAGTAGAGGCGGGGCAAATAATCCGTGAGAGCGAATCGGGATGTCCCGACGGAACAACAATAATAGTTCGGGAACTGTTTTATAATACACCTGCCAGAATGCGGTTTTTGAGAAAAGACGCAACAGAGGCGGGAGCGGTTGAAAACGCGGTTAAGTCTGCCGCATTGTCGCATCCCGAAGTTTCGGTAAAAATGATAAAGGACGGAAAAGACGTTCTGCACACTCCCGGGGACGGAACTCTCAAATCGTGTATTTACGCGCTTTTCGGGCGCGATTTCGCGTTGAATATGAAAGAAGTTAAAACAGAAGAACACGGAATGAGCATTTGCGGGTTTGCATGTGTTCCGACTGCAACGCGCGGTAACCGTTCAATGCAGTTCTTCTTCATTAACGGCCGCCCCGTAAAATCGCGTATGCTCGCCGTAGCTCTCGAAACGGCTTATAAAGAACGCATCATGAAAGGAAAATTTCCTACGTGTGTTCTGTCGATAACCATGCCTGAGGATCTTGTGGACGTAAACGTACATCCCGCTAAGACGGAAGTAAAATTTGCCCGCGAACGCGATGTTTTCGATATAGTGTATTTCGGAGTTAAGTCTGCTCTTGATTCTGACGCGCGTGAGACGTTTAAAACACAGGAGGTACAAACGGCTCCGATAGATAACGTAACTCAAAATCAGCAAAAGATTTTCACAGAGGAAAGAAAACCTGAAATAAAACCGTTTTTAAAATCGGAGGAAGCACCCCCGAAGACTGAAAATCGTGTGCAGACCGTGGAATATACCCGCAGCATACCGCACTCGTATGAAGAAATGAAGAAACAGCGGTTTAAGTTTTCGGCAGATTTCGCCCCGAGCGCAAAATGCGAAATTCACGCATCTGAACAGGTAACGGAGAAAACAGAGCCCGCTGTTCCGAAAAAAGAAATTCAAAAGCCGATGCCGACGCCCGAGAATCCCCCGATTACGGAGAGAAAAAAGGCACGGTATATCGGCGAAGCAATGAACACATATATAATAGCCGAATACAATGATGAGATAATAATGATAGATAAGCACGCCGCACACGAACGAATAAATTTTGAAAAACTGAAGGCGAATTACGGAAAGATGCAGACGCAGATGCTCCTGTCGCCGGAGGTAATCGACCTCGATAAGACTATTGCCTGTGCGCTTCTCGACAACATTGACGAGGTTGAAAAACTCGGGTTTGAAATCAGCGATTTCGGAGACGGGAGCGTGGCGGTTTCTGCCGTGCCTGACGGCATTGAGGCAAACGACTCGGAAAGCGTGCTCGAAAAAATAGGCGAGATGCTCAAAAACGGCGAAAGGGCAAGAACTCCGGAAAAGCTCGATGAAATTATGTATTCCGTTGCGTGCAAGGCTGCAATAAAGGCCGGGCAGAAAAACAGCGAGGAGGAACTAAGAAAACTTCTCGACCGTGTTATAGAGGATGACGGCATCCGCTATTGTCCGCACGGACGCCCAATAATCGCGGTGTTTGGGAAAAATGAGCTTGAAAGAAAGTTTAAACGGCAGGTTTAGTTGTATGCAGAACAAAATTGTGTGCATAGCAGGGCCTACGGCATCGGGAAAGACACGTCTCGCAGTATCGCTTGCACAAGAGCTTTCGGGTGAGGTAGTGTCGGCAGATTCAATGCAGATATACAAGCGCATGGATATCGGCACGGCAAAACCGACGAAAGAGGAACGCATGGGAATCCCGCATCACATGATTGACATTGCCGAACCGTGGGAAAATTACTCAGTAGGCAGATATGTCGCGGAGGCGTCGGAAGTGTGCGAGGATATCCTTGCAAGGTCAAAGGTTCCGATAGTCGCGGGCGGTACGGGTATGTACATGGACAATCTCATCCGCGGTACAGAGTTTGCAAAATCACCGGAGGATTCGAAATACAGAGAAAGTCTCTTGAAGCTGTATGAGAGCATAGGTGCGGAAGGACTCCACAATATGCTGAAAGAGGTGGACGCTCACCGCGCCGAAGAAATTCACCCAAACAACGTAAAGCGCGTAATCCGTGCGCTGGAAGTGTATAAGATAAGCGGTAAAACGATAAGCGAGCACGACTCCGAGACGCGGAAAACACCCGATAAATTCAATGCGGTATTCATAGGACTGTGTTTTTCGAAAAGGGAGGAACTGTACGAAAGAATAAATCTCCGCGTGGATAAGATGTTTGAAGACGGACTTGAAGCGGAAGTGCGCGGACTGCTTGAAAGCGGAGTTTCCGAGGATTCGACGGCCATGCAGGCAATCGGCTATAAGGAGCTTGTCGATTATATACGCGGAAACGGCAGCGAGAAAGACGCAAAAGAAGCGGTAAAGCAGGCCACGAGACGGTATGCAAAACGCCAAATGACGTGGTTTCACAGAAATAAAAATATATTTTGGATTGATGTAAGCAAGGCGGATAATTTTTCCGAGATAATTCAAAGTTCGATAAATTTTGCGCATGAAAGCGGTATATAATCATAAAAAATTATATAGAGAAAGAGTGATTTTTTATGACAAAAACCGCAGGATTACAAGACCTATTTTTGAATAAGGCAAGGCGCGAGGGAGTAACCGTAACGGTGTTTCTGACAAACGGCTTTCAACTGAAGGGCACCGTGGCAGGGTTTGATTGCTTTACGGTTGTGCTTATGAGCGATTCACGTCAGCAGCTCATCTATAAGCACGCAATTTCGACAATCATACCGTCTCAAGCGCTTCGCTTTTTCGACTCTGCCTGTGAGGAGGGAGAGCGGGAGATGTGCGGAGCAGAAGTGTAAAGCTGCCGTAGCTTACCCGCGCTGTGATGAAAAATAACGGAGCTGTATCAAAAATAATAACATTTGTGCTGGGGCTTTTGCTGTGCGGGTACATAGGCTATCAGGTATACCGCGCGGTTTATAACCCGGTAAGGACTGTGAGCGCGGTGTATACTGAGGTAGACGATTCCGTCCCGCTTGACGGATGCGTTGTGCGGGACGAAAGTATTATTGCGGGGTATTCGGGCTCGGGCGTTCTCGAAATGAGTATGTATGAAGGAGAACGCACGGCGAACGGGAGCACCGTTGCCGTTGTCTATGCGGATGAGTCGGCTGCGGAAAAAAGCCACAAGGCGTCCGAGCTTGACCGCGAAATAAAGAGTATAACGGCGCTTTATTCACAAAGCGCGGAAACATATGACATAAACAGTATAAATGAGCAGATTTTTGAATACGCAATGAAGATTGTTTCGGCGGAACAGGACGGGATGCTTGACGGGATATCGTCGGCGACGGAAAACCTGAAAGCGGAAACGCTTCTGCGCGAATATGTTTATCGCGACAAAAGCGAGCTTCTGACCGTTATAGACGAGCTTAAGAAGGAAAGGACGGCGCTCGGAAACGCAGGGGCGATAAAAAAACGCATAACCGCACCGCGAACGGGATATTTCTCGAACACTACGGACGGCTATGAGAAAATCCTTAACTCAAACCTGATAAACAGCATTAAACCGTCCGAGTTTGAGGAGATGCTGAAAAACTATGCGGAGCCGGAAAGCGGAGCCGTCGGAAAGCTTATTACGAGCAATAAGTGGTATTTTGCTGCCGTGGTTAGTGAAAATGACGCTTCACGCTTCTCGCTTAAGTCAGTTATGAAGCTCAAATTTTCGGACAAGTCCCTTCCGTCGGCGGAGGGAAAGGTAATACGCATATCAGAACCCGAAAACGGAAAATGTCTTATTGTATTCTCGTGCAATACTCATATAGGAAACTTCACAAGGGCAAGAAAGGTGAGTGCCGAGGCTGTTATAACCACCTATTCCGGACTCAAAGTACCGCGCCGGGCATTGCGCGTGAATGAAGACGGGCAAAACGGCGTAAACTGCCTCATAGAGTCGCAGATAAAATTTAAGCCGATAAAAATAATTTTTGAAAAAGACAGCTACTATGTGGCGGCTTATGATACGGCTGATACAAAATCCCTTTTGCTCTACGACGAGATAGTAGTCTCGGGCAAGGAATTGAAAAATAAAAAGATAATCAAGTAGCGGGGTGAAGAATTGTGAACAGCATTGCGGAAAACATAGCACACATACGTGCGGAAATAGAAGTCGCGGCAAGGCAGACAGGGCGCAGCGGAAAGGATATAACACTTGTGGCGGCAACAAAGATGAATGACGCCGGGCGTGTGCGTCAGGCGATAGAAGCCGGAGCAGACGTCTGCGGCGAAAACCGCGTTCAGGAGCTTATGGAGAAATACGAGCAGGGTGCGTATGAGGGATGTCCTCTGCACTTTATCGGAACACTCCAGACAAATAAGGTAAAATATATCGTCGGCAAAGTCAGCTTAATTCAATCGGTAAACTCGGAAAAGCTTGCGCACGAGATTTCAAAATGCGCGGAAAAACAGGGAATTGTTCAGGATATTCTGCTTGAAGTAAACATAGGCGGCGAAGAAAGCAAGAGCGGAGCGGATATAGATTCGGTGCTGAATCTTGCGGACTTTTCGTCGCGGTTGCCGGGAATACGTGTCCGCGGACTTATGACAATTCCGCCCATTTCGGAAGATGTTGACACACAAAAGAGCTTTTTTCTTAAAATGAAACAATTATTTGTTGACATTGGAGCAAAAAAATACGATAATATTAGTATGGAGTTCCTGTCGATGGGTATGAGCGGGGACTACAAAACGGCAATTCTTTGCGGCGCCAATATGGTCAGAATAGGAACAGGAATATTCGGTGCACGCCATTACGCATAATATTTTTCAGGAGGAATAGAATTATGGGTTTCATGGAAAAGTTTAAGGAATGGGCAAAGGTAGAAGAAGACGACGAAGAAGAGTTTGAGGGCTTCGGCACGGGCGACGACGGAGATAAGAAGAGAGAAGTGTCTTATTCCGCATCACGCCGGGATAACCGCGTTGTCAATATCCACACAACGACACAGCTTCAGGTAGTTCTCGTAAAACCGGAAAGATACGAGAACGCAACCGAGATTGCGGACCACCTCAAGGAAAAGAGAACGGTCGTTTTAAATCTCGAATCGACAAACAAGGATGCAGCCCGCCGAATCCTCGATTTCCTGAGCGGAGTCGCATACACGAATGACGGTCAGATTAAGCGCGTCGCAAATAACACCTATATCATTACACCCTATAATGTTGATTTAAAGGGCGACCTCATCGACGAACTTGAAAATAACGGTCTCTATTTCTAAGGAATAAGTGCGCCTGCTCGAAGGCAGGAAAAGAGTCGAGGAATATTTGATGATAATCAGAATTTTACAGACAATTCTGCTCGGGATTCTGCGGGTATATGAGCTTGTGCTCGTCGCCCGCGCAATTCTTTCGTGGTTTCCGATGCTCGGAGGAACGTTTATGGATATGCTCTGCATGTTGACAGAACCTATCCTTTCTCCTATCAGGAAGCTTTTGTGGAAGATTCCCGCGCTGCAGAGCTTCCCGATTGATATGTCGGTGCTTGTTGCGTTTCTTCTTATAGATGTAATACGCACGATAATTTTCTATTTATAAAGAGAAGAGGGAAAAGATATGTACACTCCTAACGAGCTTAAGGATATAAGCTTTGATAAGGCCGTTTTCGGCGGCTATGATATGGTCGAGGTCGATAAGTTTTTCAAAAATGTCGCCAATGATTATACAGAGCTTTTCAAGGAAAATACCATGCTGAAAAAGAAGCTGAAGCTTCTTGCAGACACGGTTGAGGAATACAGAAGCGTTGACGAGGCAATGCGCAAGGCTCTTATAACGGCACAAAACATGGCCAATGAAATGGTGGCCGAAGCGGAAAAGAAATGTGCCGACATGATAGCAAACGCAAGCGGAGAAGCAAAAAAACGCGCGGCAGAGCTTACACTGCAGGTTGAAAACGAAGAAAAGAAATTAAGAGAGGCAAAGTCGCAGACATCTGCATTTATGGCAAAAATTGCAGCCCTTTACGATGAGGGAAGGGAAAAACTTTCAAAGCTTGCCGAGGAAACCGCACCCGAGGAAGCTGCGGCGGAGGAAAATGCTGATATGTCCGACACGCTTGACGAAATAGCAAAGTCCCTCGAGGAAAAGGTTGCACAGGAAGAGAGTGCGGCAGCTGAAGAACCGGCAAAGGAAGAACCGCAGGAAACGGCCGACGATATGGGCGATACGAAAGATATCGGCCTTATTCAGAATGAAATACCCACGGAAGAAGAAATGGAAGCTCTCGAACGCGAAGCGGAAAAGCCGAAAAAGCACCGCAGAGTCGAGTTCACCGAGCTCAAATTCGGTCGTGATTACGATATATCAAACGATAAATAAACAGCCTAAGGGAGAATCAGTTAAATGGCGCAGGATTATAACAGCACGATAAATTTACCGAAAACGGAATTTCCGATGAGAGCGGGACTTCCGAAGCGCGAGCCGGATATGCTCGCATCATGGTATGAAAATAGTACATATGAAAAGCTGATGGAGAAAAACGAAGGAAGACCGCAGTTTGTTCTCCATGACGGGCCTCCGTTCTCAAACGGAAGCATACACATGGGCACTGCCATGAATAAGTGCCTCAAGGACTTTATAATCAGATATAAAAATATGTCGGGATTTAAGGCACCGTATACACCGGGATGGGATAACCACGGAATGCCGATTGAGTCCGCAATCATTAAGAAAAATAAGCTCGACCGCAAGCACATGTCTATCCCTGAGTTCCGCAGTGCCTGCCGTGAATTTGCCGAAAATTTCGTAAATATTCAGCGTGAGCAGTTCAAACGCCTCGGCGTAATCGGCGATTGGGACAGGCCTTATCTCACAATGGCTCCGAAGTTTGAAGCCGAGGAAGTGAAAATCTTCGGGCAGATGTATAAAAAAGGCTACATCTATAAGGGGCTTAAGCCCGTATATTGGTGCTCGAAGGACGAAACAGCTCTCGCAGAAGCCGAAATCGAGTACCGGGACGACCCGTGCACAACCGTCTACGTAAAGTTTAAGATGAACGACGATTTGGGCAAGCTTCCGAACGTAGACCACGATAAACTTTTCTTCGTCATCTGGACAACGACGATATGGACGCTCCCCGGAAACCTCGCCATCGCACTTAATCCGTCAGAAAGCTATGTCCTTGCAAAAGCCTCCAACGGCGAAACCTACATAGTCGCCGAGGCGCTCCTTGCAAAGACAATGAAGGTCGGCGGAATTGAGGACTATGAGATAATCGAACGCCATAACGGCGAGTTTTTTGAAAATATGCTCGCATCGCATCCGTTCCTCGATAAAACGTCAAGACTCGTTCTTGCAGACTATGTAACCATGGATTCGGGAACAGGCTGTGTTCATACCGCTCCGGGATTTGGTGCGGACGACTATCAGACGTGCCGCCGCTACGGCATGGAAATGGTAGTTCCGGTAGATGACCGCGGACGCCATACGGCTTATGCGGGAAAATACGAGGGTATGAAGACCGAAGAGTCAAACCCCGTAATTCTCGCCGATATGAAGGAGTCGGGCACCCTGTTTGCATCAGAGGAGATAGTGCATAGCTATCCTCATTGCTGGAGATGTAAAGGCCCGATTATTTTCAGAGCGACAGACCAGTGGTTCTGCTCGGTAGATGCGTTTAAAGACGAGACGGTTAAGGCGTGCGGAGACGTAAGCTGGCTCCCCGAATGGGGATACGACAGAATCGTGTCGATGGTGCGCGAGCGTGCGGATTGGTGCATTTCCCGTCAGCGTCATTGGGGACTCCCCATACCCGTATTCTATTGCGAGGATTGCAAAAAGCCCATATGCGACGATGAAACAATAGCAAAAATTTCTAAAATATTCGCAGAAAAAGGTTCAAACGCATGGTTTGAAATGGATGTCTCAGAGCTTATGCCGGAAGGGTACACCTGTCCGCATTGCGGAGGAAAGCATTTCTTCAAGGAAACCGACACGCTCGACGGCTGGTTCGATTCAGGTTCGACGCATATAGCCTCTATGGAGCTCGATTCCCCGAAATGCTGGCCCGCAGACCTGTATCTCGAAGGCGCCGACCAGTACAGAGGCTGGTTTCAGTCATCGCTCCTTACAGCGGTTGCACTCCGCGGAAAAGCCCCGTACCGCCAGGTTCTCACACACGGCTGGACGGTTGACGGCGAGGGACGTGCAATGCACAAATCTCTCGGCAACGGCGTTGCCCCTGAAGAAATAATCTCAAAGTACGGAGCCGATGTGCTGAGACTCTGGGCTGCATCTGCCGACTACCGCGCAGATATGCGCTGCTCGGACGCTATATTCAAACAGCTCTCCGATACGTATCTCAAAATCAGAAATACATCGAGATATATTCTCGGTAACTTAAACGGATTTAATCCGAACGAGCTCGTTCCGTCCGAAAAACTCTGCGAAATGGACAGGTGGGCGCTCTCAAGGCTCAACTCGCTTGTTAAGAAATGCCGCGAGGCATATGACAATTATGAGTTCCATATTGTCGTACACTCCGTACACAATTTCTGTGTTGTTGATATGTCAAACTTCTATCTCGATGCAATAAAGGACAGACTTTATTGCGACGGAGTTGACAGCATGAGCAGACTCGGCGCTCAGACGGTTATCTATCGCATACTTGACGCACTTGTCCGCATAATTGCTCCGATTCTTGCATTTACGGCAGATGAGATATGGAAGGCTATGCCGCATCACGACGGAGTAAGACTTGAAAACGTCGTTCTTAACGATATTCCGGACGCAATCGACTCGCTTTTTGATGATGAGCTTGAAAAGAAGTGGCAAAAGACAGAGGAGCTCCGCGACATAGTGAACCGCTCGCTTGAAGAAGCAAGAGCGGCCCACGAAATAGGAAAATCGCTTGAAGCAAAGGTTACCATTTCCGCCGCGGGCAAGACGTACGACTTCATAAACGGCGAAAAAGACGAGCTTGCAAAAATATTTATTGTTTCGGGTGTTGAGATTCTGCGCGACGACTCGCTTGCCGATGAGCTTGAAGGCATTAAGGTAAAAGTTTCAAAGGCAGGAGGAGTAAAGTGTCCGCGCTGCTGGACATTCTCGGAAAACGCAGGCACAGACCCCGAGCATCCGGAGCTTTGCCCGCGCTGCACGCAAGTCGTTAAGGGATAGAGGTAAAGGAATTGTTGTTATTAGTGCAATCTCTGTCAATAATACTGATTATCCTTGCGGACAGACTCTCAAAGCTTTGGGCGGTGAATTTCCTGGAGCCTATCGGGAAAATTGAAATAGTCCGCGGAGTGTTCAACCTGAGATATGTAGAGAATACAGGTGCGGCGTTTTCAATGCTCCAGGGTAAAACGATACTGCTCACGATGATTCCGCTTCTCGCCTGTATAGCTATGGCATATGTCCTCGTTACAAACAAGATAAAATCACGAATGGGAACATGGGGAATATCGCTTATACTTGCAGGTGCGATAGGAAACCTCATCGACAGACTCTTCCGCGGCGCGGTTGTGGATATGTTTGATTTTGCTGTCATTCACTTTCCGGTGTTCAACGTCGCTGATATTGCGGTAACGGTGGGAGCGGTGATGTTCTTTATCTACGTGATATTCTTCTACGAGGGTAAGACGAATAAAAAAGATGGATAGAAAAAGCTTTGTGGCAGATGAACACGACAGCGGAAAACGCCTTGATGTGTTTGTCGCCGAAAAACTTGAAATTTCAAGAAACGCCGCGGCTGTTCTCATAGAGAACGGCGGCGTTTCCGCGCGTAAAAAGAACTATAAGATATCAAGCGGCGAGGAGATAGAAATAACGCTCCCCGAACCGCGTATACTCGACGTTACGGCACAGGATATTCCGCTCGACATCGTGTATGAGGACGATGATATGCTCGTTATAAATAAGGCACGGGGAATGGTGGTTCACCCCGCTGCGGGGAACTATGACGGCACTCTCGTAAACGCGCTTATGGCACACTGCGGGGATTCTCTGTCGGGGATAAACGGAGTATTGCGCCCCGGAATAGTCCACAGACTCGATAAGAATACGAGCGGGCTAATGCTTGCGGCAAAAACAGATTTTGCCCATAAGAGCCTCGCCGAACAGATAAAAGCCCATACGGTCAGACGCGAGTATCACACAATAGTAAACGGAGTCCTTAAACAGGAAGACGGTACGGTAAACGCGCCTATCGGGAGACATAAAACCGACCGCAAAAAAATGACGGTAACCGATCGCAATTCAAAAGAAGCAATCACACATTGGCGCGTAATTGAAAGATACACGGGTTTTACATATGTTTCGTGCCTGCTCGAAACAGGGCGTACGCATCAGATTCGCGTGCATATGTCGCATATCGGACATCCCGTCGTGGGCGACTCGGTTTACGGTGCGCGTGATAAGCTGGGGTTGGAGGGGCAGTGCCTGCACTCCAAAACGGTTGAATTTACCCACCCAAGAAGCGGGGAAAGAATGAAATTTGTATCAAATCTCCCGCAGTATTTTGATGAAATTCTCCTGAAATTGCAAAGAAGGGGATAGAACCCATGCTTTACAAGGATGAACTGTTTCGGATTGGCACAGCCGCATATGCGGTTTGGAACACGGTGGTGTTTACGCTCTACGGCACGGATAAATTAAAGTCAAAGCGCGGGAAACGGCGTATTTCCGAGAAGTCGCTTCTCATATGCGCATTCCTTTTCGGAGGTATCGGCGCATGGGCGGGCATGGAAGTGTTCAGACATAAAACAAAGCATGCACGCTTTAGGATACTCGTTCCGCTGTTTGCCGTGCTCAATGCAGTGCTTTTGTGCGTCTGCGTGAAAATTTTGGCTTGACAATATTTATTTCGTGGTATATACTCTACCTTGTTAAGACTTAACACAATTTAATAGGGGTGCTGAGTGTTTCTCGGCTGAGAGAGGGCAATGAAGCCCGAGTCCCATGAACCTGATGCGGATAATGCCGACGTAGGAAAGATTAAAGACTAAAAAACACGTTTTGCGCATATCTGCAAAACGTGTTTTCTGTTATTAAAGGAGGATAAAGATGAATAATACCAAAGAAAAAACAAGAAACATAACAATCTGCGCCGCAATGGTTGCGCTTGCAACCGTGCTCTCGCTTATAAAGTTTTTTGACGCACCGTACGGCGGCTCGGTAACACTCGGAAGCATGGTCCCGCTCGTTATTCTGAGCGTTAAAATACGCGACTTCCGCTGGGGAATGCTCGCGTGCTTTGCATACTCGCTCATCCAGATGCTTCTCGGCTTTGCACCGCCTCCCACAGCTACATTCCTGTATTTTGCGGCGGTTGTGCTTCTCGACTACGTAATAGCATTCACTGTTATCAGCGTTGCAAACCCCGTTTCAAAACTGTTTAAGAATAAGACAGTCGGTGTGGGCGTCGGCTCCGCAGTTGCGGTATTTCTCCGCTTCTTGTGCCACTTTGCTTCCGGTATTCTCATTTGGGGCGTATATGCAGAGGATATGCCCGTCTGGCTCTATTCACTGACCTATAACGGCGGATATATGCTGTTTGAGTTTATAATAACGGTGGTTGTTTCAACGCTCATTTCACCCTTTGTGCTGAAGAATAACTAAAGCTGTTTCTTTATTCTTCCTATCGCGCTTTTTTCGATTCTTGAGACCTGTGCCTGACTGATTCCTATTTCGTTTGCAACTTCAGTCTGCGTTTTTCCGTCGAAAAAGCGAAGCGAGAGAATGTGGCGTTCACGCTCACCCAGATTTGATACTGCCTCCTTAAGTGCTATGTGCTCAAGCCAGTTTTCGTCTGTGTTTTTTGTGTCGCCCACTTGGTCCATGACGCATATCGTATCGCCGCCGGAGTCCGAATATACAGGCTCGTAAAGTGAAACAGGGTCCATTATTCCGTCGAGCGCGAATACGATATCCTCGGTTTTCATGTCCATTGCCTTCGCTATTTCCTCAACACTGGGCTCCTTTTGGTTTTTGTTTGTGAGCTGTTCCTTCATGTTCAGCGCGCGGTAAGCTGTATCACGCATCGAGCGCGAAACGCGGATTGGACTGCTGTCGCGCAGATAACGGCGTATTTCGCCGATGACCATTGGAACGGCGTATGTGGAAAGGCGTAAGCCGAGCGTTACGTCAAAATTATCAATCGCTTTTATAAGACCTACGCATCCGACTTGGAATAAATCATCAATCATTTCACCGCGGTTTAAAAATCTTTGAAGAACGCTGAGAACAAGCCTGAGATTTCCGGATATGAGCTTGTCCCGCGCGTCTGTATCACCGCTTTTGTATTTGATTAACAGGTCGCACGTTTCGTCATTCGTGAGCACCTTTAGGTTGGAAGTGTTTACCCCGCATATTTCGACCTTCCCGTGTATCAAATTTTTAACCCCCCAAAGCATAAAAGTAATATCATTATTGCCTTGAGAGGAAAATTTAATACCGTAAAAAAGCACGACGGTTAATGTTCCGCCGTGCTTTTTTTATGTCATTTTTGATATTTCTCGGTTGAGCCTGTTTATTATGCGCTTTTCGAGACGTGATATATACGATTGAGAAATTCCTAAAATATCCGCAACTTCTTTCTGCGTTTTTTCGGTTTCGCCGTCAAGTCCGAAACGCATTTTTATTATCGCGCGTTCTTTCTCGGGCAGTAAATTGAGCGCAGCATAAAGAAGCTCTCGGTCGGTCTCGTCCTCTATCGGACGCATAACGCTGTCGGGCTCGGTTCCGAGTATATCCGAAAGAAGAAGCTCGTTTCCGTCCCAATCGGTATTGAGCGGTTCATCAAAGGACACCTCAGCCTTCTGAGACGAATTTTTCCTTAAATACATGAGAATTTCATTTTCAATACATCTGGAAGCATATGTTGCGAGCTTAATTTTCTTTTCCGGATTGTATGTGTTTATCGCTTTTATGAGACCTATTGTTCCTATTGATATAAGGTCCTCGATTCCCACACCCGTATTTTCAAAGCGGCGCGCTATGTAAACGACGAGCCTCAGATTGCGTTCCGTAAGTATTTTCCGCACATTCTCCGTGTCCGAATCGAGACGCGATATCAGATATGACTCCTCGTCGGGTGTAAGCGGCGGCGGAAGCGTATCGCTCCCGCATATATACATAACCGACGAGAGCGACGGAAACTTAATCCGTACAAGGAACTTGTAAAGCAGAAGCTGTATTTTTTGGAGCTTTTTCATATAAATACCTCCTAAATTATAGCGGTATATGCACCGCCGCAGATTTTACCCCGTGAAATTGCGATGAGAGCGTCGGAAAGAACAACGCCGTCTGCCGATACGGCTTCGGGACGAAATGCGAGAAGAAGCGAAAACGAGGAATCGACCGTTGAAAACGGCAGCAGCCTAAATGTTCCGAAATCGCATATTTCCGGCAGGGCAAGAGGATAACATTCAGGATTCCTTGCGTCAAGAACATCGGTTACACAAGGGGACAGAAGCTCCCGTACGGACGAATATTCGGCAATTATCACGGGTGCGTTGTTTCTTGGGTCGCACAGTGAATTGCCGGTATCGGTCAGTGCAAAAAACGATACGCTCTTTTCACCTTGAATAACATCGATTTTCTTTATATTTGCTTTTTTATCTTCCGCACGTTTTCTGAAAACGAAAGACAGAACCGCATAGGCAAAAATTGATGAAAGTATCAGTGTATGCGCGGGGACATCTATGTAGTAAATATTGTTTCTTATCTCGCATATGCTGTTAAAACCGAATATGTACAGAAAGAGTATAATTCCTCCGAATGATAGGGAAGATGCGAGAAAAAGAAGAAGATTTTTGAGAAACCTGCGCCGCTCGCGTATCCCGAATGCCGCCGCCGTCATTACCGCGGCGAATATAAGTTTGCCGGCAACACTGCCGAGAAAGGACAGCTCCCTGAAAAAAATAAGGAGCCCATACACTGCCCCAATGCACGCGGAAAGTACGAGACGCCGCCGTTTTATGTATTCTCCGCCTATTCTTGCGGCGGCGAATAAAAGAAGATAGTTAATAATAAAATTTATAATGAAAAGCTCATCGGCATATATTGTTTTCGTCAAATACATCACCGCCTTGATAAATGTATTTTACTCCGCGGTACGGGTAAAAAAGTGTCTAAAAGTGTGAGAGGACAAAAAATATTCGGAGGTTTTTATGGGAGTTTACAGAGTAAGAGTGTGGCACATGGTGCTTACCTTATGCCTTTTGGCGGCAGTGGTAATTGCAGTGTTTTCACTTGGCGGACGAAAGGAGACAGACGCCGTGTCAGACAATACAGAAACCGTAATTGACAATGAGACGATTGAAAAAATACTCGGGAATGTGTTTTCGTCATTCGGAAGCATTAAAAATCTCCATGCCGAAATAACGGAGGAAGGAAAGATAAAGCTCTCCGCAGACGTAAATCCGAGGGAAATAACGGACCTCGCATCAGAGGGCGGGGCAAATATTCCGCGCCTTGTGCGGCTGCTTGTGAATTTTATGCCGGAGAAGACGGAGCTTTCGCTGGAATTTTCGCTGGCGGTTAATGCGGAAAACCGCGAATTTGAGGCAAAACTCGAAAAAATCATGCTTGCAGGCAATGAAATAAGTACGGATATAATCCCCGAGAGTGTAAATGATTCGGTAAGTATCGCCGTAAACAAGTACCTGCGCGAAATCGGCGCGGATATAGGAATAATCGAATTTAGAGACGGCGCAATAGCGATACGTCCGAAAATCTGAACTTGATTTTATACACCCTTTAATATATAATTGATTGCAGAAAGGGTGTTAGAAATGGTTTCAATAAGTGAAAACGGAGCATATCTGAAGGACGGATGCCTTCTCTCCATGCGTGAAGCAAGCGTTCTCGGACTTCCCGCTCCCAGCGAAGCAAGAAAAAAGACTATGGCATATTCCATATTGGAAGCACATAATACGTCTGACAATATGGATTTTCTTAAGATACGATTTGACGCAATGGCGTCGCACGATATCACATATGTCGGCATTATTCAGACAGCACGTGCATCGGGACTCGAAAAGTTCCCCATTCCGTATGTGCTTACAAACTGCCACAACAGCCTTTGCGCCGTCGGCGGAACAATAAATGAAGACGACCACGTGTTCGGACTTTCGGCGGCCAAGAAGTACGGCGGTGAGTTTGTGCCGGCACATCAGGCGGTAATACATCAATACATGCGCGAGAGATACGCAGGATGCGGTAAGATGATTCTTGCGTCGGATTCGCATACAAGATACGGCGCGCTCGGTTCGATTTCGATAGGCGAGGGCGGGCCGGAACTTGCGCGTCAGCTTCTTTCAAAGACATATAACATAGCATATCCGGAAGTGGTATGTGTATATCTTGAAGGCGCACCGCGTCCCGGAGTAGGTCCGCAGGATATTGCGCTTGCAATAATCGGGGCGGTGTTTAAAAACGGCACCGTAAAGAATAAAATAATGGAATTTGTAGGCCCGGGAATTGAAAATCTGAGTATGGATTTCAGAAACGGTATAGATGTCATGACAACGGAAACATCGTGCCTGTCATCTATTTGGGAAACGGACAAAACAGTCTGCGACTTCTTGACCGCTCACGGCAGAAGTGAAGATTATAAACCTCTGCATCCGGGTTCCGGTGCATATTACGATTGCGCGGTAGTTGTCAACCTCTCCAAGGTTGAACCGATGATAGCGCTTCCGTTCCATCCGTCAAACGTCTACCGAATCCGCGACTTGAAGAAAAATCTTTCCGATATTCTCGCCAAGGTTGATGAAGATACGAAAACGATGCTCGGAATAGACGATAAAAAAGTATCGCTTCTAAATAAAATAAGAAACGGTAAGCTCTATGTTGACCAAGGCTTTGTCGGGGGATGTTCGGGCGGTCTGTTCCAGAACATACGCCGTGTCCGCGATATACTTAAGGGCTCTTCAACAGGCGACGGTGCATTTTGGCTCTCGGTTTATCCGGCGTCGGCGCCGATGTCCCTCGAGCTTATGCGCGACGGAACGCTTGAAGATATAACCGCGGCAGGTGTCAGTGTGCGTTCATGCTTCTGCGGGCCGTGCTTCGGTGCGGGAGACGTCCCTGCAAACGGCGCGCTTTCAATACGCCACGCAACACGCAACTTCCCCAACAGAGAGGGAAGCAAGCCGGGAGATAATCAGGTTTCCTATGTCGCTCTCATGGACGCCCGTTCGATTGCCGCGACGGCAAAGAACGGAGGCGAGCTTACATCTGCATTCGAGCTCGACTATATCCCCGAAGACCCGAAAAACGAAGAATATAAGTTTGATGACACTCCTTACAGAAGCAGAATCTATTACGGCGTAGGAAAGGCAGACCCAAAAGCCGAGCTGAAGTTTGGGCCGAATATCGCGGATTGGCCGAAAATGATAGGAATGACGGATAACCTGCTCATCTCGGTGGCAAGCGCAATATATGACCCCGTAACAACCACGGACGAGCTTATCCCCTCGGGAGAAACTTCGTCTTACCGCTCAAACCCGATAAAGCTTGCATCGTTTGCGCTGTCGCGTAAAGACCCCGAATATGTCGGGCGTGCAAATAAGATACATGACTCAGAGCTCCGCCGCCGTGCAGGCGAGAATGATGTTCTCGGCGTGTTTGACCGCAATGTAGGGGACATTGACCTTGCAAATACATCGTTCGGAACTGCCGTATTTGCCCTCAAACCGGGCGACGGCTCAGCCCGCGAGCAGGCCGCGTCATGCCAGAGAGTTCTCGGGGGCGTTGCAAATATCGTAGGAGATTTTGCCACGAAGAGATATCGCTCAAACGTAGTAAATTGGGGTATGCTTCCGTTTGTCCTCGATAATGCGGAGAGCTACGGAATTGAAGCGGGCGACTGCATTTATATCGAAGGCATCAAAAAAATGCTTGAAAGCGATGCAGAGAGCATTACGGCAAAGCTGATAAAAAAGGACGGCATAAGCACAATAGAGTTAAAAACTCCAAAACTCACGCGTGAAGAGCGCGATATAATTCTTGCGGGATGTTTGATCAACTACTATTCCAAATAGTTAAAACAGAAAATAGCTTTCCTTCCGGAAAGCTATTTTTTGCACAATTTGCAATGCAAAAAAGCACCTGCGGACAATTCAGCTTTCGGCGGTAATACGTTATTATATCAGTGAATCGATAGAGCATGACAAAAAAGCAGAATAAATTATCTGTTTTGGCTTGCAAAAAGTGGAATATCGGTGTATTATGTATAGGATCTATATGAGAATTGAAAAGAGGTAGCGGGAAATGAGTGTAAAATACGGAATCGTAGGATGCGGAAGAATCTCATGGAATCACTTGGACGGTATTGAAAAATCAAGCTCTTCTGAGCTTCGCGCCGTGTGTGATATTGATGAAAAAAAGGCGCGCGAGACAGGCGAAAAGTACGGAGTTAAATGGTATACGGATGAAGCTGAAATGCTTGAAAACGAGCAGCTCGACGTATGCTGCATACTCACTCCGAGCGGAAAGCACGCAGAGTGCGGAATAATCGCCGCGGAGCATGGCGTGAATGTCCTCTGCGAAAAGCCTATGGACGTTACGCGCGAAAAAATGCAGGCACTTATTGACTCTTGCAAAAAGAACGGCGTTAAACTCGGATGTATTTTCCAGAGAAGAACTTTCTCGGCGGCGATTGAGCTGAAGAAAGCAGTGGAGTCGGGCGTATTCGGAAACATCACGCTTTGCGACGCTTACCTTAAATACTACAGAGACCAGGCATATTACGACAGCGGTGAATGGCGCGGAACATGGGAGCTTGACGGCGGCGGCGCTCTGATGAATCAGGGTATCCACGGCGTTGACCTTATCGACTGGCTCACAGGCGGAATTAAGAGTGTATTTGCTCGCTGTGAGCGCCTTAATTGGAAAACAGAGGTTGAGGATACTGCGGTAATAATGGTACGCTATAAGAACGGTGCGATGGGCGTTATCGAGTGCGCCACGACAGTATACCCGGGGCTCGATACAATATTTACAATCGGCGGTACGGAAGGCTTTGCCGAGATAGGAAATAACGGTATCTATAAATGGGAAATGAAGGATAAGTCAATCACAATGCCCGAAACAAAGGGAAGCATGGGAGGACTTAACTGCACCTATACCGATAATCTCCACGCATATCAGATTGAGGATATGTCCCGCGCAGTTATCGAAGAGAGAGACCCGATGGTTACGGGCGAGCAGGCGCTCCATAGCGTAGGTCTCGTTCTCGCAATCTACGAGTCCGCGAGAACCGGCAAGGAAGTTTTTATCGATTAAGTTTTTCGCGCAAGATATATAAGTTAAAAATCCCATACAATATGTGTTTCATATTGTATGGGATTTTTGTTGCAAAAGCAACAAAAAAATAACGGCGAGTGTTGTATAATAGGTGCAAAAGTTAATGTAATCAGTTTTGTTTTGAGAATAGAGGAGTTGAGTGCAATGATACGGAGAATAATTCAAATCGACGAAGAAAAATGTAACGGATGCGGTGCCTGTGCAGAAGCTTGCCATGAAGGCGCCATTGCAATGGTAGAAGGCAAGGCAAAGCTCATGCGCGACGATTATTGCGACGGCCTGGGGGATTGCCTGCCCGCGTGTCCCGTTGAAGCTATAAGCTTTGTAGAACGGGAAGCGGCGGCATATGACGAGGCTGCGGTAAAAAGAGCTCAGATGGCGAAAACTAAGCCTCATCACGGGTGTCCGGGAACACTTGCGCGAAGGATTAAAGAACAGTCGCCCGAATCTGACGTCTCCGCAAATTCACATGCCCCGAGCAGACTGTCCTCGTGGCCGGTGCAAATACGGCTTGCGCCCGTAAATGCGCCGTATTTTGACGGCGCGGAGCTCCTGATTGCGGCAGACTGCACGGCGTATGCGTTCGGTGCGTTTCACGAAAGATTTATGAAGGGGAAGGTTACACTCATTGGATGTCCGAAGCTTGACGATATGGATTATGCCGAAAAGCTGACATCAATAATCCGCGATAATGACATAAAAAGCGTAACAATAGCGAGAATGGAAGTTCCGTGCTGCGGAGGTCTTGAAAGACAGGTAACAGAAGCTCTGAAAAACAGCGGAAAGTTTATTCCGTGGCGAGTCGTCGTAATATCGACCGACGGCAGAATAGTTAAAGAATAAAAATAAACGACTTAGAAGCACGCTTCTAAGTCGTTTTGTTTCTTCTATCTGAGATATATAACTCTTATGAGTCCGCCCTCGGATTGGGCTTTGTCGTAGTAAACCCATACAGTGCCTTTGTACGAAAGGGCTTCATCGAGTGATGTCTGAATCTTTGTGTCGTCAACAATCTTATATACAAGAACATTGGATGACACTCTGTGCTTGATTCCGTTCGTAAGCGTCGCATAAGAGGGAGTGAGAAGTTCAACGCTGTCGGCGCGCTTTAAGTTCTTTATCTCCGAAAGCTCACCGTCGTCATAGATGAATACGGCAGGCCCCTCGCTTACATCACTTGTAACGCCGTTAAGACCGATTGTTCCCTTAACTCCGCCGATGTCGTAATTATACATATAGGTGCTCGGCACGCTTCCGCCTTCACCGTCGCTCACCGTATTTCTCTTTACCGATGTTATAAGTCCGTATTTGTGCATATCACCCGTAACATCTTTCAGAATAAGAGCGTCAATCGCGCCGGATTCGTTTTTCTGAGCAAGGAGTACATTTTCGGTTTTGAGATTTACACCATCAAGCCTGTTGAGCGTAACCGATGCCACGTTTCCGTTATCATCGGTTTCGAGTATTTTTATGTTGGAGGCTATCGGTGTATTGTAACCGCAGATGAGCGCACTTGCATTGACGAACCCGCTTACCGTTGCACCGCCGTGTGAAGTGATTTTGTAAGACGAGGTTTTGTAATCGATTGATACGGTGCATCCTACGGCAGATTTTGAATCCGTTTTCTGGGGAATGTCAACCGTGCTTCCGTCAGGCATAAGCACCGTTGCATAATAGCCTGTTGTCTTTGTGCCGTCCCCGGCTGTAATCGTCTTTGCCTCAACGGATATTACCACACCGATACTTGATTCGTAGAGCTTTGAAGAATTATAAGCATCACAGACATTGCCGTTTTTGTCAAGAAGCATTGTTACGGTCTCTCCAACTTCAATTCCGTCAAGCCCGAATGCGCGTTGTACGGCATAATACGAAAGCTTATAAGTATTACCGCCGACAGTAACCGAGGTGGGGGATTCCTTGTTGGGAAAAATAGCATTCACAAGCCCTGTTACCTTGTTTGAATAGGCCCAGACGGCATTGCTCTTCTTGCTGTAATAAATGACGTCGTAATTTTCTATGCTGTCGTATGAAGCACCTTTGCCGTTTCTGTAAACACGCGGAGAATTAAGACCGAGAGAAGACAGCGTTCCGGCCTTGACCGTTACGGGACCCGTTACATTTTCGTCAAGAACATCGCCTATCGTAAGAAGCTCACTCGTCGTCTTGTACCCGAGGCTTACGGCGTATATGGCGTCCTGACCCTTTGACGGAGTGTTAAGCATATTGTACACAAGTTTCGCCATTTCAGAACGCGAAACATAGCTTCCTATTGAGACGCTCACCTCATCGCTGAGTCCGATATCCGATGCCTTGGCAATCGGGGCTTGGGGATATGCACCCGTGTAATCGGCGCTCGTATATCCCATAAGTCTGAGTATGGCGCTTATAGCGTCTTCGTAAGTTATGTAAGAATCGGGTTTGAAATATCCGTTTGAATACCCCGTCATGAACTTGTTCTTTGATGCCACACTTATGTACGGCGCACCCCAGTGCGTGTACATAACGTCGGCAAACGGAGATACTCGCGAATTGCCCGATGCCAAGCCCTTGTACTGGGAAGCCGAAACGAGTATCTTCGCAAGAGCCGCCCGCGTAACGTAAGAGCCTTCGTTAAAATTTCCGCGGGCATCATATGTCATTATTCCCATGATATCAAGAATCGCCTCAATGTCATCGTCGGCAGGAAGCGAGGACGCCCCCGCAACGCCTGCAAGCGATGTCATAATCGCGAGAGACAATATAAGTGAAATAACTTTTTTCATTTAAATTCCCCCATTTGTTTATCAATCGTGGCGCAATGCGTCAATCGGGTTGAGTTTCGATGCCTTTGACGCGGGGAAGTACCCGAAAAGAACACCGATAAGAACCGAAACGGTAAACGAAATAAATATTGCTCCTAATGATACGGTTCCGTTTACTCCTATGATTTTTGCAAGCACCATTGTAACCGCGCAGCCTAAAACAATGCCGATAACACCGCCGAGTCCGCTTGTTATTGTCGCTTCTATAACAAACTGCGAGAGGATATCGCGTCGTTTTCCGCCGATTGCTTTGCGTATGCCGATTTCCCGCGTGCGTTCGGTAACCGACACGAGCATTATGTTCATTATGCCGATTCCGCCGACAAGAAGCGATATTGCCGCGATGCCGGCAAGCACAAGCGCAAGCTTATCTGTGAGCTTTGTAAGCTCATCCACAAGAGCGGAAAGGTTTGTTACGCTGTAAGCGTCGTCATCGGACTTAAAAGCGTCGTACAGATAGTCTTTTATAACGGTCATCCCTTCATCAATCGCGTCCGCATCCTTTGAGACAAACGTATAACTTGTAACAACTGCATTTCGGGCAAGACGCGATGCTGCGGAGTAGGGGATAATAACCATGTTGTCGGACGAGTCTTCGGTGCTGTCGTCCTTTTCCTCGAGAACTCCGACTACCGTGTACGCGGAACCGTTAATCTTAAGTATTTTTCCGATTGGGTTTTCGGCACCGAAAAGCTCATTCGCTATATAAGTGCCTATGACGCAAACATAATTTCTCTTTTCGGTATCTATGTAAGAGATGAATCTGCCGTTTGACACAACGTAATCGCCTATTTTCTCGTAATCCTCGTTTGCACCGTAAACGCTCGTCGTCTCGTTTGAAGAACCGTATTTTGCCGTTGCGCCCATTATGTTGACCATTGGTGTTGCGGCGGAATAAAGCTCCGGGTGCTCGCTTGCAAGCTCGAGCATATCACGCGGTTTTACGTTTATGTTTCCCCCGCGCCCGACAAGCGAAACCGTGATGTTGTTTGTGCCTATCGAGTCAAATGCCGAGACCATATCGTTTGAAAAGCTCTGAACAAGACTTACGAGAATTATGACCGAGGCGATACCGATTATAACGCCGAGCATGGTGAGAAATGAACGCATCTTGCTCCCTGACATGCTTTTAAGGGCAAGCTTCAATGACTGATGAAAATTCATGTTCGCCACCGCCTATTCAAGGTTCTCAAGCTTCGGTGTGTTTTTGGCATCCGAAACAATTTTTCCGTCATGGATACGTATTATGCGCTTGGCACATTCGGCTATCCCGTTATCGTGTGTTATCAGTATAACCGTTTTCCCGCCGTCGTTCAGGTGCGTGAAGAATTTCATGACGTCTTTTCCCGTCTTTGAGTCAAGAGCGCCGGTCGGTTCATCGGCAAGTATTACGGGAGGATTGGCCGCAAGGGCGCGGGCTATCGACACGCGCTGCTGCTGCCCGCCGGAGAGCTGGTTTGGCATATGTGTCGCTCTGTCCGCAAGTCCTACACGCTCAAGCGATTCCATAACTTTGCTTTTGCGCTCCTTTACATGTACCCCCTGATATATAAGAGGTAATTCCACGTTTTCAAAGATGTTGATTTTTGATATCAGATTATATTGCTGAAAAACAAAACCGAGAGTTTTATTCCTTATTGTTGCAAGCTCGTTGTCGTTCAGCGTGGAAACGTCTGTTCCGTTGAGCTTGTATATACCGCGTGTGGGCACGTCAAGCGCACCGATTATATTCATACATGTCGACTTGCCCGAACCGGATTTTCCGACAATGGCCACAAATTCGCCCTCTGAAATGCGGAAGGAAACGCCGTCAAGCGCACGGACCTCGTTCTCGCCTTCATCGTAAATTTTGTAAACATCGGAAAGCTCTATCATCTCATACCTCCGCCCGGCGCTCCCGACATTTCGCCTCGGGACATACCGCCGTCCGGAGGACCTGACATACCTCCGCCTGACGGCATATTGCCCGAGTGCGCGCTCGTGAACATGTTGGTCTCTTCCTTATTTCCCGTGCTCTTTACCTTGCTGACGTATATCTCATCGCCTTCGGAAAGCCCTGATTTTATTTCTACGAAGTCGTCGCTTGATACTCCGACTTCTACTTCAATATACTTGTATCCCTCGGGGGCATCGGGGAGTCTTTTCTTCTCTGAATCCGATTCGTCTTTTTCGTCTGTTTTAGCATTATCGCTGCTCTTCGGGGAATCGTCCTTTACAAGAACGAGATTTCCGCGGGTTACGCCGTTTACGGGAATCGTAAGAACATCACGCGCTTCGCTTGTAACGATTTCCGCATTTACGTTCATTCCCGGAAGCAATCCCTCGTATTCGGATATTACAACCGTAACCGGGTAAACCGTAACGCCGTTTGTTGACGTTCCTATTATGCTTATCTTATCGACAACACCTGTAAATTCACTGTCGGGAAGCGCGTCTGCGGTAACCTTTACACTCTGTCCGACAGAAATGCTCTTGATGTCGAGCTCATCTACCGATATGTCAAATGTGAGTTTCGACATATCCGCGACTATCGCGAGGGAACTCTTGTTTCCGTCAAGAGTGTCTCCGCCTTTCATTGTCTTCGAAATGATTGTTCCGGCTATCGGAGAACGTATTGTGTAGTCGTCAAGCTTCTCCCGCATGTCGTTGAGAGAAAGCTTGGAATTTTCAAGATTAATCTGGCTTGAACGTATCTGGGTCGAGGTGTTGTCATCGGAAATTTTCAGCATGAGCGCACCGCTCTTTACATTGTCTCCCTTTCCGTAGGGAAGGTATGAAACATCTCCTGATGTTTCCGCGGTAACGGTTTTTGTCGATGCCTCCTCGACCTTTCCCGAATCGTTGCAGGCGTATGAGCCTACCGTTGCCGTAACTTCCTCACCCGCGAGTATCGCTCCGGGGTTCTTTATTGTAATCTCAACGTCGGATACGACTGCGCCCGCGTTTGTTGCATATGTACCTGTCGCTATGTGTGAAACGTAGCCCGAAACTACTTCGTTTCTTCCGTCAAAATATACCGTTGCGGACTGGTTGAGCTTAATGTTCTTCGCATTTGCCGCGAGGAACGGAACACGTACGGTGAGGTTGGAAGTGTTTTTGATTTCCGCAATCTTTGAGCCGGGGGAAACGGAATCCCCGAGCTTGACATACATCTCTGTTATCACTCCGTCAAACGGTACGTATACCGATGCTTTCGATGCGTCCTTGAGCTTGTTGTTGTGAGACAGAAGCTCCTGCCGGTAGCTGTTCTCCGAACGCTTTAGGCTGTTCTCTGCCGATGTTGAATCAATAACATACAAAACATCGTCCTTGGCAACCTTCTCTCCGAGCGTAACGTAGTCCTCCGTTATATCGCCCGTAACAATCGATTGAATTTCATACTGTTCTATCGGCTCGACCGTTCCGCTGCCCGTTACGGAAACGGTTATGTTCCCGCGGTTTACCTTGTACGGCTCAAGCTCGGACTCTGTTGCGGGGCCTCCTTTTTTCTTAAAAGCGCCGAGCGACCACATAAGGAAAAGTATCAAAGCCAAAGCCGCCGCTATAAGCGCAATTTGCTTTTTCTTAAGTTTTTTTGGAAGTGTCAGTTTCATCGAGTGCCCCCTCCGATTATTTGTTGTCGAGATTAACATGGAAGTATCATACCATTATATTATGTATGATGTATTACACCTAAATTAATAAATTGTAAATAAAAACAAGGCTTTACTTTCGTTGTGTACAATGTTAAAATATTAAAGTGCAAGGAGGAAAATACAGATGTCGGTAAAATTTGATGACGAATACTCAAAAGCGTTTTTCTCGGCAGTGGTTTCAATAGAGAACGAGGACGAGTGCCGCGCTTTTTTTGAAGACGTGTGCACAATTAAAGAGCTCCAATCGATGATTTCCAGACTTCGTGTTGCGGAAATGCTTGACGAGGGAAAAGTATATGCGGAAATAGTAAAAGCAACGGGCGCAAGCTCCGCTACAATAAGCCGGGTAAACCGCGCGCTTGAATACGGGAGCGACGGTTATAAGCGTATGCTTGAAAAGGCACATTCGAGAAAGGTGAAGGAATAGATGAGCAACAGAATAATACGTGCCGTAACGTGCGACGGCGCGGCAAAAATACTTGCGATATCGGGACGCGATATGGTAAATGAAGCTGTAAGGCTTCATAACTTAACTCCGCTTACCGCCGCTGCCGTGGGAAGAACCATGCTTGCGGCGTCTCTCCTCGGCAACGACTTAAAGGGCGAGGACGACAGCATAACCGTCAGATTTGACGGAGACGGGCCGATAGGCACGGTCGTTGCGGTTTCGGACAGCCACGGGAATGCCCGCGCTTATTGCAGAAATCCGCAGGCAGACCTTCCCCTGCGCGAGGATAAAAAGATAGACGTCGGAGGCGGAATAGGAAAAAACGGAACACTCAGCGTGCTGAAAGACCTTGGTCTTAAGGAGCCTTACGTCGGACAGATTCAGATAGTCAGCGGTGAAGTTGCGGAAGATATAACGGCGTATCTCGCCATAAGCGAGCAGATACCGTCGGTGTGTGCGCTCGGCGTGCTTGTTGACCGCGACTATTCCATCCGCGCCGCAGGCGGATATATTATCCAGCTTCTCCCGGGCGTATATGAGGAAGAAATAAACAGGCTTGAAGAGTGTATGAAAAAAGCGCGCGCAGTTACGGAGTGTCTCGATGAGGGAATGAGCCTTGAAGAGATGCTTAAGTCCACGCTGACAGGTTTTGATATAGAGGTCCTTGATGAGGGCAGTGCGGAATACAGGTGCACCTGCTCACGTGAAAGGACAAAGGGCGTGGTTCTCTCATTGGGCGCAGACGAAATCAAGAGCATAATAGAAGAAGACGGAAAGGCGGAAGTATGCTGTCAGTTCTGCGATAAAAAATATATGTTTGAAAAAGAAGAGCTTGAAGAGATGCTCGAAGAAGCCTCTCGGCGTGCAAAAGACAAGAAATAAAGAATGGGACGTGCCGTTAGGGTGCGTCCCCGTTTTTTTAGGAACATGAACTGCCGTGCCCGAATAGAATATCTTAGAAGATTTGACAGGAGGGTATTGGTATGTCGAATGAGCTCGAGAGCTTGGCAAGAGGGCTTGCGGAAGGAATCGGCGGAAAGGGAGCGGGAATAAACATTGACGGACTTGCGAGGATTCTGGCAAGCGACAGCGGTAAGCGAGTGGTTGCATCTCTGCTCGCAGACGGGGGAGAAAACGTTAAGCATGCGGCACAAAGTGCACAAAACGGGGATATGAGCGGAGTCCAGAATATAATATCGCAGATAGGCTCAACGCCGGACGGAGCTAAGCTCCTTTCTGAAATAATCAGCGCATCGGGAAGGTAGACGGCAATGGCAGAACTTGAAAAAATGCTCGGAAGCTTTATGTCCTCGCCTGAGAACATGGAAAAAATCATGGGCATAGTCAATATGCTCGGGGGAAACGGCGGCGGAGAAGAAAAAAAGCTTCCCGTTCCAACAAATGACGCCCCCCCAAACGGGATTGAACCGGAAATGTTTTCAAAAGTGATGGAGCTTTTACGGCAGTACAACGCTGACGGAGACAGACGAATCAAGCTTCTCGGCGCATTAAGGCCGTATATAGCGAAAGAAGACGAAGCGCATATTGACCGTGCAATTCGGATTGTAAAGCTTTCTCTGGTTGCAAAAAACCTGCTCGGCGATTTTTTGAAGCAGAACGGAGGCGGAGAATATGTATAACAGATACTTCGAGAGCGATAGGGACGCGTTTTCGGATATGTACCGGGCAGTGGGCCCGGAAGAACCGCAGGTCGAAAGCACCCCATGCCATCAGGAAAAGAGCGGGAGCAAATTCGATTTAAAACGGCTTTTCCGAGGACTCGACATAGATAACATGGGAATACTTCCCATAATTCTGCTTCTCATTCTGCTGCTTGACGTGGATGACGAGGAACGCCTGATAATAACCGTGCTTGTAATGCTGTTCGGTATATAACGACATATTCGCAGAGGCGGGACGAACCCGCCTCCGCGCTTTTTCTTGACCTTTTAACGTCAATTTGATATAATAAATCCTGATGAAATTAAAAGGTTGGGAAGTGTTATGCCGTCAGGTCTGGTGTTCTTTGTAAACAGTATTCTCCTTGGCGCGGGTCTTGCAATGGATGCTTTTTCCGTCTCTCTTGCAAACGGTTTAAATGAGCCTAAGATGCGCGTGAACAAGATGTGCGGAATTGCGGGCGTGTTCGCCGCGTTTCAGGCGCTCATGCCGATGATTGGGTGGACATGCGTTCACACAATAGTGGAAAAGTTTGAGGCATTTGAAAAATTCATTCCGTGGATAGCACTGGCACTGCTGGGATATATCGGCGGGAAAATGCTCGTGTCGGGCATTAAGAACAGGAATGAAGAGGAGTATACAGCAAAGACACTCGGAATAAGCGCATTGCTCATCCAAGGGATTGCGACGTCCATTGATGCGCTCTCGGTCGGATTCACAATAGCGGAATACGGTTTTTTGCAGGCACTTGCGGCGGCACTTATAATAGCAACGGTTACGTTTATAATATCTCTTGCGGGAATAATACTTGGAAAACGCTTCGGTACAAAGCTTTCGAGCGAAGCTGAGGTTTTGGGCGGAGTTATACTTATTGCGATAGGAATCGAAATCTTTGTCGGAGCAATGTTTTGAGTCGAGGTGAACTGAAATGGAATTTAAGGCGCGTATAATGGATGAGGCTGCCGTTCGCCGTTCAATGGCACGTATCACCCATGAAATCATAGAAAAGAATCACGGCGCGGAGGGAATATGCCTTCTCGGAGTGAAAAGAAGAGGAATCCCGCTTGCAAAAATGCTCGGGGAAAATATAGAGAAATTTGAAGGCATAAAAGTACCTGTCGGACATACCGACATAACACTCTACCGGGATGACTTGTCGGAGACTACAAATCTTCCGACATCGTCTGCCTGTGAGATTCCGTGCAATGTTGTCGATTATAATATAATAATAGTGGATGACGTAATATACACAGGAAGAACGGCACGCGCGGCGATAGAGTCCGTATTCAGAATAGGCAGACCGAAATCAATTCAGCTTGCCGTACTTATTGACCGCGGTCATCGGGAGCTGCCGATACGCCCGGATTTTGTGGGAAAGAACATTCCGACGGCAAAGAATGAACTCGTCTCGGTGGAAATAGAAGAAATAGACGGCGAAACGGGTGTTTGCCTTTACAGTAAGCAGTAATCAAATCACCCCTCCGATTTTAAGTCGGAGGGGTGATTTATTATTCGCATTTCAGGGTTTTTATTTCGCTTTCCGTTCCGTATTTTGATTTCAGACTGCGGACGATGTCCATGTGGGGCTGAGTAAGGTGAACCTTCTGAGCGTCGGGGTTTTCCCAAATCTCAAGAAGAAAGAGCTTTTTGTCGTCGCTGCACGGATAGAAATAGTCGTATTTGAGACAGCCGTCTTCGGCAGTGCAGAGCTCGTGCATCTTTGCATTTTCAAGCTCTTTGTAAAATCCGTCGCGCTTTTCCTTTGAATCAAAATTGTAAGTAACCATAAAAACCATCATAAATTTGCGTCTCCCTTGTTGTAATTTCTTTGAATTATATTACATGATTGAGCTAAAGTCAAGGCTGAGATGACGTCTGCTCGGTGTCGGTTTTTCCTGCGACGTATTTTGAAGGAGAAACTCCTATCTCTTTTTTAAAATAGCGCGAGAAGTAGCACATATCCTTGAATCCGCATAGGCTTGCCGTTTCTGAAATGCTGTACTTTTGCATTTCCAGATAGGAAAGCGATTTAACAAGACGTATGTGAAGCAAATATTTGTGGAGAGGGAGATTTGTGAGCTTCTTAATTACACTGCTTATGTAATTCGGATTAAATCCGAAAACAGCCGCAATGTCGTCATTTGTAAGGTCTTTTGCAAAATTTTCGTGTATATAGTCGAGAATGCGTTCTGCATCAAGCCGAACCCCCGCACTGCCGACGAGATTTCTGCGGCAGGAGCACCGTATCAGTATGTTGTGAAGAATATTTCCCGCAACAACATCATGATGTTCATATTCACGCGAACACTCAAGCTCTATCTTAATAAGCTCATCCTCTATGTTTGCATCGGAAATGTAGAGCGGGAGCTCAAAGACTCCGCCGTCCGTTCCATTCGGAGAAATCAGCATTGACGGCGTAAATTCGCTCGGAATTACGGGCGGAACGGGAAGCCTCGGCGAGCCTTCCCTGTAATCGTAGTCAAAGTTGAGCATAATGTAGGTTACGCTCTTTTTGGGAGAAATGAGCGCGTACTCCGTGCCCTGCGGTAAAATCAGACATGAGTGTTTTTTCATATCAAACACATCTGAACCGACCGCAATCTCACCGTGTCCGCCGCATACGAAAAACAGACGCGCATCGAGCGGGATTCGGCTCGGATAGACACATTCGGGCGTGAGGGTCGTGTATCGTGCGAAGCGCACAAAGGGTCGTATTGATACGAGATTCATATTGCACCTCCAATCTGTGTTTTGTGCAAAAAACACAGTGGTTTATACATTGATTATAGCACTGCCGTATGTTATATTCAATACAAATCAAAGTTTTTTGCAAAGGAAGATGAAAATGATAGAGCGCAGAAACAGGAGAACCGCAAAAATAGGCGTTTTTGCAGTCGCCCATGCCGCGTATTGGGAGCAGTTTGAGGGCTTGCGGGACAATATTATGGGATTTCACAAAACATTTTGCGATATGCTCGTAAAGAACGATGTTGAGGTCGTTGACTTCGGAATGATTGACAGCAGTGAAAAATCCTATTCCGCACTCGAAAAAATCAAAGCCTCGGGAGTGGATATGCTCTTCTGCAATATGGTAACATACGCGACATCGTCGGTATTCGCACCGATAATGCGCGATGCGGGAGTCCCTGTTGTTCTTGTCGCGCTCCAGCCGAGGGAAGCGCTTGACTATACTCAGGCAAATACATTTATGCAGCTTGAAAATGATAATATTTGCTCCGTGCCCGAATTTACGGGTGTTGCAATAAGGCTCGGCAAAAAGGTTTCCGATGTAATACTCGGTCATCTGTATAATGATGCCGAGGCAGAGGAAAGAATTTCGGAATGGTGCAATATAGCGAAGGTTCTTCACGACCTCCACGGCGCACGCGTGGGGCTTATGGGGCATACGATGGAGGCTATGTATGATATGCACGCCGACCCGACGGCAGTTGCGGCGGCATTCGGGCTTCACGTGCCGCTTCTTGAGGTTGACGATGTAATAGAGCTGTATAACTCGGTAACGGATGATGAGATTGCGGCAAAGGAGAAGGTAATCGACCGCGAATTTGATATGCCCGAGCCGAAGAGCGACCCGGTTACGGCAAAACTCACCGATACGGATAAGCGCCGTGCCGCAAAAGCTGCCGTGGCGCTTGACAAGCTCGTCGATAAATTTAATCTTACGGGACTTGCATATTACTATGAAGGAAGCGACAACAGTCTGCACAGAGAGGTTTCTTCATCGTTCATAGTGGGAAATTCAATACTTAATGCTGAGGGTATACCCATGTGCGGGGAATATGATATAAAGACCTGCATCGCAATGCTTATAATGGACAGACTCGATATAGGCGGAAGCTTTGCCGAGTTCCACCCGTTCGACTTTAAAAACGATTTTATTCTTGTCGGGCATGACGGCCCGCACCATCTCAAGATTGCAGAGGGAAAACCTGTCCTCAGAAGCCTTAAGAAGTACCACGGTAAGCCCGGATGCGGAGCATCGGTTGAGTTTAAGCTCAAGGAAGGCCCCATAACCATGCTCGGAATAACGCAGACGGCAGACGGAAAATTTAAGTTCGTTATCGGAGAGGGATATTCAAAAGCGGGGCCTATCCCGCCGACGGGGAACACGAACACGCGCGGATTTTTTGAGCCGACAACGCGGAAATTTATAGAGAAATGGGTAAAAGAGGGGCCGACGCATCACTACGCACTCGGTATAGGACACCACGCGGACACCATTGCAAAAATTGCCGAAGTGCTGGGCATTGAAAGCGTTATTGTGAGATAGGAGTTTGAAATGAGAAAAAATACGATGAAGAGCATAACGCTCGAAATAGGGCTGAAGCCCTTCAAAAAAACTGACTCGGAATACATAAAAAATGTTTGCAGTACGGTTTTTGACCAGTGGCGTCCGCTAATAAAGGACGCGGAGGAAATATCGATACTTCTCTGGTCGTCCGACGGTGCAGAAATTCTTGAATACGGCGGAGACCTCGATGCCGAGTTCGACTGGGAAAGATATCTCGGCTGCGCGGCAATGCCGTTTCTCGGAGAAAATGAAAGACATGACACATCTCTCATGGAGAAAAAACGCCTGTACATGGAAAATCCGCCCGTTATGACGTACAGGATACTTAAGAACATATCGGAGGCTTTTCGCGCCGAGGGTGAGAAGCGATTCCCAAATTCGAGAATAAGAATAGGCACTACATTTGATATCGGGCCCGAATTTTCATATTCGGTATTTAAGTACGAGCTTCACCCCGAGATTCTCGCAGGGCATTTCAATGAAATGAAAAATATGATGATTGAATGTACCGCACTCCTGAACGGCGATTCAAGAAAATATGCCGCTTATCCCGACGGAATACCCGATAAAACACCGTTCGGAACGTTTTTCGGCAAACAGACGCAGAAGTTCTTTGAGGATATCGGATTTGACTATATTTGGCTGTCAAACGGTCTCGGATTTTCCTCCGAACCGTGGGACCTTGTAGGCAAAATCTATGACGGCGAGAAGTTCTATCCCGAACGCCTCGAGAAAACAAAGAAAAGCGTATTTGAATTTTGGAAGTATTTCAGGGAGGCCTGCCCCGATTATCCGATAGAATGCCGCGGAACAAATAACTCCGTGGGTATAGATTATGCAACAGACGGAGTCCCGCTCTATGATATTTATAAGGGAAACTTTAATATAACACCTCCGCCGAACTCGCCGTGGGCCCCGCTCACAGGGGATTACGGGCTTGAGCTTATGGGACATATGAGCCGTATTGCGGAAATTCCGGGTAAGCAGTTCCTGTTCCGCTATTACATTCACGATACATGGTGGGTAAATTCGCCGTGGTATGACAGATATGAAGGCGAACCGCACGACATATACCTTCCTATGTCAATATCAAGAATTACGCCGGACGGAAAAATACAGTCGGCGGAACGACTCAGTGTTTTCACTCTCGATAACTCATACGGAGAAATGCCTGATAGCTGTGTAAACGAGCCCGTCCCGCACATTTTAAAGGCAATTAAGGATAAGTCCGACGCACCGGCTCCGTTTGTCTGGCTCTATCCTGTGAACGAGTTTACGCACAGCGATACGGAGGAAGAACTCTCTGAGATGTATTTCGGAGATAATTTCATTCGCCGTGAAATAAACAACGGTTTTCCGCTGAACTGCGTTGTTTCAACAGACAGCTTCGCAAAAAACAGTTCGGAAGTGTATGCGGGGAGCGTGATAATCGCGCCGGTGGCGGCTGCGTATTCCTTCTCTGAAAAACTATCCGAATTTGCAAAAAAGGGTATTGCCGTAATTGTGTACGGAAGCAGGAAACAGCTTGAAAAAGGCAATTTCGGCAAATTTGCCTCTACTGTCGACATGGAAAACGACATACTGTTTGATGCGGTAAGAAACTGCGGATATGATATTAAGTGGGGAGAGTGCCCGTATGAAGTCAACATAGGGGACTATGCCCGCGCAATGACTGTAAACAGAAGCGACAACGCATATATGTTCTCTGTGTGCAACAAGAACACGACAGTCGACTGTGAACTCAGTTTTCCGCTTGGGGCTCCCATACTTCTCGGATGTGAGGCGGAAATTAAAGACGGACATTCAATATACCGCTTCCCGCGAAGCGCACACCGCGAGTGCAGAATATTTGTCAGGCAGAATGAGGACAGCGTCATAAGCGCGCGGGAAGCACCACCCACAAACGAAACGGTAAAACGCAGAATTTTGGTTTCGGGACTCCGCGATGCAACCGTGTACTTCTTCCCTGAAACATACTGCGTAAAGCATGCGCTTGTCGGTGACTCGAAGCACGGCGGGAATATCACAACCGCATATTTTACCGACCATGAGTATGTTGACAGTAAATACGGCACATACCTTAAATGCGAGCATATGACGGGCGATATTACGTTCTATATGCCTGAAGAAAAGTTTTTTGCGTACGGAGAGATGCGTTAATGGAAAACACATTCCACGGAAAAAAGTTCTATACAGGCGGTCATCAGGGCGGCGATAAATACTGCCGAGCGTATTTTGACGCTGTAAACAAGTATATTGATGCCGCAAAAGAGGAGTCGTACCGTGAGAGGGAGAGGTTTATGACACCCGAAAAGCTTGCGGAAAACCCCGGATATTACCGAAAAAAATTCCTCGATATGATAGGCTCTCCCGTAAAAAAATATCCGAACGATATTCCGACGGCAGAGTTCTCACCGTTTGCCGAAGATGATTTCGGCAAGTATTTTCGATTGAGTATAAGCGTAATGGAGGGTATGCCGTTTTACGGCATACTCCAGCTTCCGAAAGAGAAAAACGAAAAATATCCGCTCATTATAGCACAGCACGGGGGCGGGGGAATACCCGAGTTCTGCTCCGATATGTGCGGAAAAAACGTATACTGCAATTTTACAAAGCGCGCACTTGAAAAGGGATTTGCCGTATTTGCGCCTCAGCTCATGCTTTGGAATTTTGATGTATCGACAGGCGAGAAATTTCCCGTTGCAGAACCGCTGTTTAACCGCGCGGAAATTGACAGGGAGCTTAAAAGACTCGGGCTTAGCATGACGGGTTTTGAAGTGTTCTGCCTGCGCAGATGTATCGATTTTCTGTCTTCGCTTGAATATATAGACGGTGAAAAAATCGGCATGATGGGAGTTTCCTACGGCGGATATTTCTCAATGCACACAACCGCGGCGGACATGCGTATAAAAGCAGCGTATAATGCCGCTTCGTTTAACGACCGCAACAGCTCATGCTTTGCCGATTGGGGATATAAGGGAAGTCATAAACTCTTCCATGACGCCGAGGTCGCCGCGCTTTGCGCGCCGAGAGCGCTGTTTGTGGATGTGGGAAGGGAAGATGCCGTTTTTGATTATAAAACGGCTGAAAAAGAGGCTTCGCGCGTCTATAAATACTACGACGCATACGGAGACAAGGGAAAAGAAAAGTTCGTATTTAATGTCTGGAACGGCGGCCATACCTTTGATGCGGAAAAGAATTTGTTTTCCGAGTTCTTCGATGCCGTAAAGAAAAGCTAAAAATATTCCCCGAGGTCAATTTACCTCGGGGAAACATTTTTATCATTTTAACTTATCAATTTCACATTGTAAGTTAGCTAAAAACTTTCCTGTATGTGCGCCGTCCATCTGTGTGTAGTGGAATTGAAATGAAATCGGCAGACAATATTTGAAAAATTTCTTTCTGTATCTGCCCCATATGATAAATGGAACGATTATCTCCGTAAATCCGTGTTTTTTCAGTTCCGCAAGCTGAAATTTTTACTTTTCAGCCGTTATTTTATACTATCGACCCGTCAATATGGATGTTGGTTTCCTTATACATTTTCTGCAAAATATCTCTCAATTCTTTCTCTGTCTGAAACGGAGGGGTAAATCAGCCTTGGTGTACGAGAGGATTTTGCGTGCGATATCATTGTCATTTGTCTGCCATGCAATTCACTCCGCTTCATCAAACTCAAATCTGCCTATCCCAGCATTTCTTTTTATCATCTTCTGTGATAGACCTGATGACCCTGCACGGATTGCCGACAGCAACCGAATTACTTGGAATATCCTTGACCACGACGCTGCCGCCGCCTATCACAACATTGCTTCCAATCGTAACTCCGGGCATTACATGAACACCCGCACCTATCCATACATTATCGCCTACGGTAATCGGATAGCATACTCCGACCCCTGATTACGACGCTCGAAATCAATCGGGTGGCCTGCCGTGTGAAAGCCGCAATCGGGGGCAATGAACACATTGTCGCCGAAGGTCACCTTGGCTCCGTCAAGAATAACAGTGTTGTGATTGGCAAAGAAATTTTCTCCGATTTCAATGTTATAACCGTAATCGCACCAGAACGGGGAAATAATGCAGAATGAACCCTTCGTTTTTCCTAACAGCTTTTTCATAAGCGACTGCTGTCCTGCTTCATCAGAGGGACGCAGTTGATTGAACTGATAGCAAAGGTTTTTTGCTTTGGCTCTTTCGCCTGATAAATCTCTATCGCTATTCGCATCGTAGAGCATCTGCTTTTGCATCTTTTCCTTCTCTGTCATAATAATTTTATCTCTTCCTCTTTTCAGTTCCGGAAGCCGGAAATTGTATCATTCCTTGTGATTATCTATTGTATAAACGATGCAGGCGGTTCCGGCAATCATCGAAAACAAAACAGCTCCGCCCATCGCTTCATTCATGGCCGCTCCAATGAAAAAACCAACGATTCCGGCAATGACCATAGTGATAATAGATATTACAGTTCTAAACTTTCCCATATGTCGCTTACCTCCGTAACTTATATAATTCGTACTTCTGTATTTTTGCCGTCGCCAAGTATCCTAAACGCTCCCTCGGCGTTATTCTGCAGTATATTTATCTGCAAGAGGATAAACAACCGATAGTGTCAAGATTTTTATAGCTGATGACAAAGCATATAATCTCCGCAACCGCCGTGATGACCCACGAAAAAATGTACAGCAGGTACAGGGACGGGATGGTATGGAAATGAGCAAATATGGTATAAATCCACGCAACGCGGAATACGCAGGAGCCAATGATAACGATGACCGTCGGCGCAAAGCTCTTGCCGATACCGCGGCAGGCCGCAATGGTGCAGTCCATAAAAGCGCTGAAAGCATAAGAAAAACACATAATGCGAGTGCGCTGTAATCCTGCCTCAATGACCGCCTCGTCATTTGCAAACAAAGATAAGAAACCTCTGCCAAACAGGAACAAAGCAACTCCGAGCACTGCACCGGCCAAAAAGGAATATGTGATGCCGATAAAATAGCTTTTCAGCACACGCTCATGCTTTTTGGCTCCCAAGTTCTGACCCATAAAGGTTGAGCAGGCGGTATAGAATGCCGCCATAATGTTATAGATGACCGCATCCGCATTGGCGGCAGCGGCATTTCCCTCGACCATGACAGAATCAAAGGAGTTGACCGCGCCCTGTATAAAGAGGTTGGCAACGGCAAAAATGGCATTCTGAAGTCCTGCCGGAATCCCCAGCCCGAGGATGTGTTTTTCCTCGGCCTTGTCTATCCCGTTTTTCAAATCTTTAAAACGGAAGGTGCAGTCGTCATCCTGCCGTCCCATATGTATAAGGATAAGCACCGCGGATATATACTGTGTTATGATGCTGGCAAGCGCAACGCCGTCCTCCGCCATCCCGCAGACGATGACGAAAAACAGATTAAAAATTACATTCAGAATACCTGCAACCGTGAGATAGGCAAGCGGACGCTTTGTATCTCCGTTCGCACTGAGAACACCGTTGCCAAAATTAAAAACTCCGAGAGCAGGCATACCGAGCGCATATATACGGAAATAGAGCACAGCCCCCTCGATGAGGTCGTCCTTTGTGCCGAGCAGCTCAAGCATGAATCGTGCGGAGATAAGACAAAGCACCATGATTATGCAGCCCGTCGCAAGGCAGAGCACAAAAGAGGTGCGGATTGAAGAGGATGTACACGCTTTGTTCTGTGCGCCGAGGTGCTGCGCGACACAGACGTTGACCGCGCTTCCCATACCGATAAGAAAGCCGGTAAACAGGGATACAAGGATTGCGGTCGAGCCGACCGCGCCTAAAGCTTCCGCACTGGAAAATTTACCGACAACTGCCACGTCCGCCATATTGAAAAGCACCTGCAAAAGCTGGGACAGCATAAGCGGAATGCTGAAAAGAAACATATTTTTCCACAGAGAGCCGTCGGTCATCTGAATTTCACCGTGTGAGCTCCTGACATTTAAGGACTTTGCCATATTGATAAACCTCCGAAAGGCGACATGCCGCACATTTGCGGACTCGGTTGAACATTCTGCCGTTTGTTCATGTTGCCACGGTGAAATTTGCATATTTCTCATGACCGGTTTTATAGCAGAAAACGTCAGTACTACGCACAGTTCCGCAAATGAATAAAACGAAAAGCAATGCCCGACCATCAAACAGCTTATTCGATGACTGGGCACTGCTTTTATAAGGTGATTTCTGTGCGAACCGAAATTTGAAACTCATCCGCACATCGGCATGGGCGGTCATTATGGTAGAGGCGAAGGGACTCGAACCCCCGACTTCTTGCATGTGAAGCAAGCGCTCTAACCGACTGAGCTACGCCTCCGTATTAGGAAGTCTCAAACGAGACCTCTGTTATGATATCACAAAAGCTAATTCTTTTCAATAGTTTTAATGATTCTCGCAAGAGTTTCAAATGTGAGTTCCAAATCGCTCTTTGCACGGTGCTTTGTTTCGGAAAAATTCTTCGCAACTCGGTTGGTACTCAAGACGAAAGAAACGCCTGTGTCATAGAGACTTTCAATGTTGTCTCCGATGTCGCCCGCTATTACGGCGACGGGAATACCGGCGTTTTTGGCACGCACCGCGATGCCGGAAACTGCCTTCCCGCCGGATGTCTGGCTGTCAATTCTGCCTTCACCCGTTATCACAAGGTCGGCATCTTTTAAAAGTGAATCGAATCCGCAGATATCAAGCACGGTGTCAATCCCGCTGCGAAGCTCAGCGCCTAAAAAGACCAAAGCGCCCGCGCCGGCTCCGCCTGCCGCGCCTCCGCCTTGAATTGAGGATATGTCAATTCCGAGATTGCGTTTGACAACATCGGCAAAATACCGCAGATTGCCGTCAAGAAATTCAACCATCGCACTGTCGGCGCCCTTCTGCGGGGCAAACACATACGATGCTCCGTTCCTTCCGAAAAGCGGATTATCCACGTCGCACATCGCAGTAACCTCGACCCCGCTTAAAAGCTCTTTTGCACATGAGATGTCTATTTCGGAGATTTTCGAGAGAGTTCCGCCTGTCGGTATAAAATCATTGCCGTCACTGTCAATAAATCTGACACCGAGCACTGCGGCAAGACCGCATCCCGCATCATTCGTCGCGCTTCCGCCGAGACCGAGAACAATGCGTTTTGCACCGCGCCTGAGCGCGTCGGAAATCAATTCTCCGACTCCGTATGTCGTCGCAAGAGACGGGTCGTTGTTTTCTCCGGCCATAGGCAGTGAAGCCGCCGCCGCAATCTCAATAACAGCCGTGTCATCCGCGAGGGTATAATATGACATGACCTTATCAAAATGAGGCCCGCTTACGGAAAGTTCTATACGCTCGCCGCCGAGACATGCGCGGAAGCAATCCGAAGTGCCTTCGCCGCCGTCGGCAACAGGGAGAGGAAAAATCTCCGCACCGTGAATTATGCGCTTTATGGCATTACCGCCTATACGGCATATCTCCTCTGCGCTTGCGGTACCTTTGAAGGAATCCGGAGCAATAATGAACTTTTTCATAAGCAGACCTCTGTTTAACTGACTGTGTATTAGAGAAGTGAAGCTGCATCCTCATCAAGGAAGACCGTAACGTCATTGTGCATACTGAGTACCGATGCGGGGCAATCCGTTCCGATAGTTCCGTCAAGCATGCGCTTTACAATAGGAGCCTTGGATTTTCCGCTTATGACCATTACAATCTTTTTTGCCTTCATAATAGGGGCAAGTCCCATGGTGAGTGCTTTCATAGGCATATCCTTCGGGTTTTCAAAATATCCCGAGTTGGCATTGAACGTGCTCTCGGTGAGGGATGTTACGTGCGTGGCCGCAATAAGCTTTTCATCGGGCTCGTTGAAACCGATATGACCGTTATGACCGATGCCGAGAACCTGCAGGTCGATTCCGCCGTAATTCTCAATCTTTTCGTCATATGCACGGCACTCGGCATCGGGGTCCGATACCTCGCCGTTAGGAACGTTCACATTCTCCTTGTCAATATTAACATGATTGAAGAGATTTGTAAACATGAAATAGTAATAGCTCTGGTCGTTTGAACGCTTAATCGGGAAGTACTCGTCAAGATTAAATGTAGTAACCTTTGAAAAATCAAGTTTGCCCTCTTTGTTAAGGCGCGCAAGCTCCTTGTACATACCGACAGGAGAACTGCCCGTAGCAAGACCTAGAACGGTGTCGGGTTTGTTGTTAATCTGCTCGGCTACAATCTTAGCAGCCTCGCGTGAAACATCATCATAAGTTTTGCAAACAACTACTTTCATTACATTACACCTCAATTATAATATTACATGTTATATTTTATCACATATATAAAATGTCGGTCAATAGACAAAAAGTCGCTCGATTTACACAAAAGGACCGAATTTTAAATTTAGCTATTGAGTTATTCGAAAAAATGGAATATAATATAAACGTAGACTTGTGCATATATATCGATTCTTTTATGGAGGACAGTATATGATAATAAACAACGACAAAGGTTCAATAGAAATAACTAATGAAGTATTTACGGTCATTGCCGGGAATGCCGCGACGAATTGCTTCGGTGTGCGCGGAATGGCGTACCGCAATATGAAGGACGGACTCGTCAGCCTTTTAAAGCGCGAGAATATGTCCCGCGGGGTAAAGGTTACATTTTCGGACGACAAAGTAAATATTGACGTACACATAATCGTCGAACACGGCGTAAACATCACCGCCGTTTGTGAGTCAATAATTAAAGAAGTGCGCTATAATGTAGAACGTGTTACACGCGTGGGCGTAGGCCGCGTAGACGTGTATGTCGATTCCATAATGGCGGACTAAACGGGGGTGCTCAATTTGAAAGAAAATATCACCGCCGCGGAGTTCAGATGTATGGTCATATCGGCGTCCGCGGCAATAAGCAATAATAAACAACATCTTAATGAACTTAATGTTTTCCCGGTTCCCGATGGGGATACGGGTACAAATATGTCGCTTACAGCAGGAGCTGCTGCTGCGGCACTCTCCGCAAATGATGCGGAAACAGTGGGTGAATCGGCGCAGATTGCGGCGTCGGCTCTCCTGAGAGGTGCACGCGGAAACTCGGGCGTCATACTCTCGCTCCTTTTCAGAGGTTTTGCAAAATCGTGCGTGGGAGAAAAAGAAATGGATTCCGAATCTCTCGCAAAGGCACTGTCTCTCGGAGTTGAGACCGCTTACAGAGCGGTTATGAAGCCCGCCGAGGGTACAATACTCTCCGTTTCAAGGCGCGCAGCCGAAAAAGCGACCGAGCTTTGCGGGGAAATTAAGGATGTAACAGAGCTCTTTGCAAGAATTATCGAAGAGGGAAACATTGCTCTCGAGGAAACCACCGAGCAGAACCCGGTTCTTAAAAAAGCCGGCGTTGTAGATGCAGGCGGTTACGGCTGGATGATAGTTCTCAAGGCTATGAACGATTCGCTCTTGGGGAATGATGTCGTGCCCGCCGAGGCCGTTTCGGGAGTAAGCGCATCTGCGTCGGTAGTTGCCGACAGCGATGAGGAAATCAAGTTCGGCTACTGCACGGAATTTATAGTGAACATAAGTCGCGAGGGAAAGAAATTAGACGTTGCACAGCTTCGCGCATATCTCGAATCGATAGGCGACTGCGTAGTCGTCGTCGATGATGATGATATAATAAAGGTTCATGTGCATACGAATAACCCCGACCGTGCAATAGGAAAAGCACTCGGCTACGGAGGGCTTGTAAACATAAAGATAGATAATATGCGCTATCAGCATACGCAAAAGGTAATTGAAGGAACAGACACGGCTCCGAAAATCGCAAAGGCCGAAACGAAATACGGCTTTGCCGTAGTTTGTGCGGGTGAGGGAATAGTCGGCGCATTCCGCGACCTTGGCGCGAACACGGTTATTGAGGGCGGTCAGACGATGAACCCGTCAACGGATGATATCCTTGCCGCAATCAATGCTACGCCGTCCGAGGTTGTGTTTGTTCTTCCCAATAACAAGAACATAATTATGGCGGCACAGCAGACAACAGAGCTTACGGAGAAGCAGGTAGTGGTTCTCGAAACCAAGACAATTCCGCAGGGAATTTCCGCAATGCTCGCTTTCGACCCCGATGCCGATACGGAAGAAAACCTTGCATCGATGAATGACGCGGCAAAGAATGTAAGCACAGGTCTTATAACATATGCCGCACGAGACAGTGAGTTTGACGGATACTCAATAAAAGAGGGCGAGTATCTCGCGTTCAGCGAGGGCAAAATTTCATCATCGGGCGCGAATCTTAAGACAGTGGCTGAAAAGCTTGCAGAGGATATGAACGTCTCGGAAAAGAGTTTTATAACCGTGTTTTACGGCGACGGCGTGGAAGAGGCTTCGGCATATGAAGTTGAGAGTGTTTATAAAAACGCGGCGCCGAATGCGGAGACCATGCTCCTTGACGGCGGTCAGCCCGTGTATTATTATATGATTTCAGCGGAGTAGTTTTTTATGACAATGCCCGACATTAACACGGAAATACGATATATGAAGGGTGTAGGCGAGAAAAAGGCAGAGCTTTTTTCTCGCCTTGGAGTTTATACGGTTTTTGACCTTCTGAATTACTTCCCGCGCGATTATGAGGACAGGCGCAAGGTTGTTACTCTGCGCGAGGCACAGGTCGGAGAAAAGGTGTGTGTGCGCGGTATCGCTGCGTCCGACGCGAATACGCGGAATATAAGAAAGGGCTTCTCCGTAACAAAACTCAGGATAATAGACGAAAGCGGCGGTATTAACGTAGTGTTCTACAACCAAAAATACACGGCGGGAAAGCTGCGCGCAGGGGAGAAGTATGTCTTCTTCGGAAAAATTGAGGAAAATGACGGTAAAAAGTGCATGATGAACCCCGTTTTCGAGCAGGCAAATGCTTTTGGAAACAAAACCGGTGCAATAGTTCCGATATACGGTCTTACGGCGGGAATGACCGCTGATGTAATTCGCCGCACTGTACGAGCTGTTTTAACGGAGTTTTCGGATAGGATACCTGAGGTTATTCCCGACAATGTGCGTATGAGCGAGGAACTCGCATATGTGAGCTACGCATACAATGAAATTCATTTCCCGCAGAGCATGGAGACTCTTGAAATTGCAAGAAAAAGATTGATATTTGAAGAATTGTTCGTGCTGTGCACGGGTCTTGCGAAGCTCAGAAAACGCAGTGAAAACGAGGACGGAATACCCATTGAAAATACGAATATTGATGGGTTTGAAAAGGTGCTGCCGTTTGTGTTTACCAATGCGCAGAAGCGTGTTGTTTCTGAAATCTTAGGCGATATGAAAAGAAAGCGCCCAATGAACAGGATTGTTCAGGGTGATGTCGGCTCGGGAAAAACAGCCGTTGCCGCGGCTGCCGCATTTGCGGTAAAAGAGAACGGCATGCAGACGGCGCTAATGGCCCCTACCGAGATTTTAGCAAAACAGCATTACGGCTCGCTGAGAGAACTTTTTGACAAGCTCGGAATAAAAACAGGTTTGCTCACGGGCGGAATGAAGATGTCTGAAAAGAGAGAAATAAAGGAAAGGCTGGCCTCGGGTGAGATTGATGTGATAATCGGCACCCATGCCGTAATAAGCGATGATGTCGGGTTTAAAAACCTTGCATTAATAATTGTTGACGAACAGCACAGATTCGGAGTAAAACAGCGCGCAAGTCTTGCTAAGAAAGGAAGCTCGCCGCACAGGCTCGTTATGTCGGCAACACCGATACCGCGCTCCCTCGCGCTTGTGATGTACGGCGACCTCGACATCTCAGTCATTGACGAGCTCCCACCCGGAAGACAGAAGGTAGATACGCTTATCGTGAATGACGGAAAAAGAAAAGACGCATATTCTTTCATAAGAAAGCAGATTGATAAGGGACATCAGGCATATATCGTCTGTCCTATGATAGACGAGGATGAAAGCGGAGAACTCCGCTCTGTCGAAAAATTTGCGGAACAACTCTCGAAAACAGCATTTTCGGGCAAAAAAACAGCATTTTTACACGGCAAAATGAAGCCTTCTGAGAAGGAAAAAATAATGCTTGATTTTTCTGAGAAAAAAACCGACGCAATAGTTTCAACAACTGTTATTGAAGTTGGGGTAAATGTTCCCAATGCAACCGTGATGGCAATAGAAAACGCCGAACGTTTCGGGCTTTCTCAACTGCATCAGCTTCGCGGGCGCGTCGGACGAGGCAAGGATAAGTCATATTGCATCATGTTTTCAAATGTGCCGAAAAACAGCCCGGCCGCAGAACGTCTTGAGGCTTTGCGTAAGACATCCGACGGCTTCAGGGTATCGGAGGAAGACTTGCGGCTGCGCGGACCGGGTGACTTCTTCGGCACACGCCAGCACGGACTTCCCGAGCTTCGCATAGCGAGCCTTTTAAATGATATGAAATTGCTTGCGTGTGCGAGAAACGAAGCGGAGAAGCTTACCGCGGAAGATTTTGGGCTTGAGCTTCCGGAGCACCGCGAACTGCGGAACAGAATAGAAAAAATGTTTGATATGAGCATAGGATAAAAAACACCCGCCGAATGTTTTACCTTCGGCGGGTGTGTTATTACGGATTTACCGAATAGTTCGGTGCTTCCTTTGTAATGTATATGTCGTGCGGGTGGCTTTCCTTGAGCGCGGCACCCGTAATCCTTATGAATCGTCCGTTCTCGCGGAGAAGCGGAATGTTTGCCGTTCCGCAATACCCCATACCCGAGCGCAAACCGCCGATGAGCTGATAAATAACATCGCCCGCAGAACCCTTATACGGAACTCGGCCTTCAACACCCTCGGGAACGAGCTTGCGGTTGTTGTGCTGGAAGTATCTGTCCCGTCCGCCCTTTGCCATTGCACCGAGCGAACCCATACCGCGGTATACCTTAAAACGACGGCCCTGGAACATTTCAAAGTCTCCCGGCGCTTCATCACAGCCTGCGAGAAGCGAACCGAGCATTACTGCGGAGGCACCTGCGCAGAGTGCTTTCGGAATGTCTCCCGAATACTTGACACCGCCGTCCGCAATTACGGGTACGCCGTATTTGTCGGCTATTTCGGCGACATCCATAATAGCCGTAATCTGGGGAACGCCGATACCTGCGACTATGCGCGTCGTGCATATCGCTCCGGGGCCCATTCCTACCTTGAGTGCATCTGCACCCGCAGCTATTAAGTCGCTTGCCGCTTCTGATGTCGCTATGTTTCCGGCAATAAGCTCAATGTCGGGAAATGCTTCCTTAACCTTTGAAACAGCACGTCCGATATTGATATGATGTCCGTGGGCCGAGTCAAGGACAAATGCGTCAACTCCGGCTTCCGCAAGTGCACGCGCGCGGTCAAGAACATCGGGTGTATCACCGATTGCTCCCGCAACTAAAAGACGGCCCTTTAAGTCGCGTGCGGAGTTCGGGTACATCATTGATTTTTCAATATCTTTTATCGTTATCAAACCGCGAAGCGCCATGTTTTCGTCAACAATGGGGAGCTTCTCTATCTTATGCTTTCGGAGGATTTCCTTTGCGTCAGAGAGAGTTGTGCCGACGGGCGCGGTTATAAGATTATCTTTTGTCATAACCTCGAATATCGGACGTGAATAGTCGGATTCAAACTTCATATCTCTGTTCGTGATAATTCCGACAAGACGTTCGCCTTCGCATATCGGAACGCCCGATATGCGGTATTTTGCCATGAGGTCGTCGGCATCACCGAGCGTGTTGTTGGGGTGTAAAAAAAATGGATTGGTAATAACACCGTTCTCGGAACGCTTTACCATGTCCACTTCTGTCGCCTGTTCGTCAATAGTCATGTTCTTATGTATAACGCCGATTCCGCCTTCGCGCGCAATCGCAATCGCCATGCGCGATTCCGTAACGGTATCCATGGCGGCACTCATGAGAGGGATATTGAGTGAGATTTTCTTCGTCAGACGTGTCGAAACATCAATATCCGCAGGAAGAATTTCGCTCTTCGCGGGGACGAGAAGAACGTCGTCAAACGTAAGACCCTCTGCACAGACCTTTCTGCTTTTATCCATATATAAAATCCTCCGTTAAGCTTTTGTTTATTTTAAATAGAATACACCAGAACAGGACATTTTGTCAAGGCATTTTTTGTCATATTTCGATATCATTGTCGCGTGCGGACGCCCGCTTTAAGCCAAAATCATTTTTTATGACGGAACCCTTTGAAATTGCATCCGCTCCGAATTTGTTCCTTATGCGGTCAACCGCAAGATCAATGTTTTCATGCTTCTTTCTTGCGTCCATATCCAAAAATAAAGATATCTGTTCTGCCGATTCGTCAGCCCGGACAAGATTCAGCGCGGTAACAGTGAGCATTCTTACGGGCTTGTTTGACTTTGCAAAGTATTTCAAAAAGATATCCATGCACGAATCCGAGATATCACGCTCGATATAAGTCGGGAACGGCAATGTCGTCTGATGCGAAAGTGTCTTGAAGTCAGGGTATCTGACAGTGAGAGAGACGGCACAGCAACGCATGTTCTGCCTCCTCAGGCGTCCGGCGACGTTATCGGAAAGGGCGCACACCGCGGTCTTAATATCGGATATTTCAGCTAAGTCATGGGAAAATGTTGTGCCTTTTCCGACAGACTTCGGCTCATATTCGCAGAAAGCCGAGTGTACGGGAGCGTCATCTTTCCCGTTTGCATAATCATGAATAATTCCGCCGTTTTTGCCGAGTATCGCTGAAATTGAACGTCTGTCGCTGTTTGCAAGCTCGCCTATCGTATTTATCCCGAGACGTGAAAGCGTCTTCACAGAGCTTCTTCCGACAAACAGAAGGTCTCCGACGGGGAGAGGCCAGACAATATCGCGGAAGTTCTCATGCGAAATAACGGTGGTTGCATCGGGCTTCCTGTAATCGCTCCCGAGTTTTGCAAAGCTCTTGTTGAAGGATACACCGACCGATGCCGTGAGGTCTGTTTCTTTTTTGATTCTACCGCGTATTTCGTCAGCTATCTGTTTTGGGGTTCCGAAAAGATGTGCCGAGCCTGTTATGTCAAGCCATGATTCATCTATGCCGAAAGGCTCAACGAGGTCGGTGTACTTGAGGTAGATATCGTTTACGGCCTTTGAATACTCCGTATACTTCTCGTAATGCGGAGTAACTAAAACCAGGGAGGGACACTTGCGTTTTGCCTGCCAGATTGTTTCTGCCGTCTTAACTCCGAATTTTTTCGCGGATTCGTTTTTGGCAAGAATGATGCCGTGTCTGTCCTCGGGAACACCGCATACCGCAACGGGAAATCCTCGCAAAGATGGGTTTAATGCCTCTTCGACAGACGCAAAAAAAGCGTTTAAGTCGCAGTGTAAAATATACCGTTCCACGGCAATCCCCTCCCTTCGGAACTTCTATTATAAGTATATTTACACACGAAATTTTTGTCAAGAAAAACAAAAACTGCCCGCCGAATTTAAGCGGGCAGTTTTTGCGCAGATTCTTAGTAGTTTTCGTTTCTGTTGTTCTTGTTGTTCTGCTGGTTCTGCTGATTGTTCTGATTCTGCTGGTTGTTCTGCTGATTCTGCTGCTGATTATTCTGGTTCTGCTGGTTGTTCTGGTTGTTTTTCTGATTAGACATTCTGCTTTCACCTCGTAAAAAATATCCACCGATGTGAAAACACATCGATTTACCTCTATTGTTTACACATCGGCAGCGAATTATTCAAAGAAAACAAATTTGTTTTAAAAAACTTGAAAAACGTGCGGTTATGTTGTATACTGAAATAGATATTTTTTTAATTACAAATATAAAATTTAAATCCGAGAAATGGGGAAACATAATGTCGGGACATTCCAAGTGGAAAAATATACTTCATAAGAAAGAAAAAACAGATGCGCAGAAAGCAAAGGTCTTCACTAAAATCGGAAGAGAAATTGCCGTTGCGGTAAAAGAGGGCGGGGCAGACCCCGTGTCAAATTCAAAACTCCGCGACTGCATAGCAAAAGCAAAGGCGAACAATGTTCCGAATGATAACGTAAAGCGCATTATTGAACGCGCTTCTGGTGCGGATGGCACAACGTATGAAACAATAGTCTACGAGGGCTACGGCCCGTGCGGAGTCGCCGTAATAGTAGAGACGATGACGGATAACAGAAACAGAACGGCGTCTGAAATGCGCCATTACTTCGATAAGTTCGGAGGGAATCTCGGCGCTACGGGATGTGTCGGCTGGCAGTTTGATAAAAAGGGCGTTATCATTCTTGAAAACGGCGGCAAAAGTGAAGATGAGATAATGATGGATTGCATCGAAGCCGGCGCGGATGATGTCGAGGTTTCAGAAGAAGGAACTGAGGTATATTGCGGTGCGGATGATGTGTCGGCAGTTCGGGAGGCTCTTGAGGCAAAGGACTATGTGATAGCTTCTGCCGAGGCCGAACTTGTTCCGCAGACGTATACAAAGCTCGAAAATGAGGATGATATTAAAAATATGCAGAAGCTCCTCGATATGCTCGATGACAATGATGACGTCCAGAATGTCTATCACAACTGGGACGAGGAATAATTCTGATTGGGGAGACGAATATGCCTGAAAAAAAGATAATACTCAGCGCTGACGGAAGCTGTGATTTGGGTGAGGAACTGAAAGAACGGTATTCCGTTCAGTACGCCAACGGCTCGGTTACCGTAAATGACAGGAAATTTACCGACGGCGTTGATATTACACCGGACGATATGTACCGCATATACAAAGAAACCGGCGTGCTTCCGAAAACATCGGCCATTAACGCCGCCGAGTATCTTGAGCATTTCAAAAAATTTACCGATGCCGGATATGAGGTTATTCATATATGCCTCTCATCGGGAATAACAAGCGGATATCAGACATGCCTGATTGCGGCGAGCGAACTTGAGGGTGTATATGTCGTGGATTCAAAGAGCCTTTCAAGCGGGTTCGGACTGCTTGTCGCGGAAGCGGGAGACATGATTGAACAGGGTATGCCGGCAAAAGATATAGTCGATAAGCTGAATGATATGCGTTCGCATATAAGATGCAGTTTCGTTCTGGAAACGCTTGAGTTTATGCGGGCGGGCGGAAGATGTTCGGATATCACGGCTTTTGCCGCTACGCTTCTGAATCTTAAACCCTGCATAGAAATGAACAACGAGACGGGAACCATGTATGTCTCAAAAAAATACCGAGGCGATATGGATAAAGTCCTTCTCAAGTACACAGAGGACAGATTTGAAAAATATGACAATGTAAATCCAAAGCGCGTGTATATAACACATTCGGGAGTTCCCGATGAGAGAATAGCCCTTGTGCGCGATTATATTGAAAGAACGGGAAAGTTTGAAAATATATACGTCAGCCGTGCAAGCTGTACGATTTCCACGCACTGCGGCCCGGGTACGCTCGGTGTGCTTTTCCTAACAAAATAATGTCGATTAAAGGCGGTGTAAAAACTATTTTACACCGCCTTTTTTATGAGTCTCGTTTTTCTATTGCGTCTATGCCGTATTTAACGGCAAGAAGAATTTTTTTGCGTTCGTTCTCATCGGATTCCGCGTCAAACTTAGTTCTCATTTTTTGGAGAAAGAGCCCGCGGAGATTATCCTCGCCGATGCCGAGCCATAAGTCCCTCGGAGGAGTTGTCTCGTCGTATATTTCAAGCTCAAAATACCGTTCCGACAGGATGTCGTAGAGTTTTTCAACATCGTGCATATCACATTCGCCGGTTATATGCACACGCAGTGCCTCACGGCCTTCGGGAATCGGTATTTCCGATACAACATCGCCCTTTTCGGCATTGACGGTAATCTCTCGGTAGCGCACGTCCGATACGCTCATGCGTGAAAATTCGGCGTTGCCATCCTCGAGATTTAGAAGAATAACACCTGTGTCATACTGCTCGCCGAAGTCTCTCGCCTCGGCACAACCGCAGTATGCAAGGTATGTTTTGCCTTCGCGCAGAAGCTCTGACGGTTTGTGAATATGCGCCAATGCTATGTAGTCCGCACCTGAATTTCTGATTTCTTCAGATGTAACTGAAACATAGCCCGAGGCATTGACGTTTCCATGGATAATAACAATGTTTGTAAAACCATCGTCATCTGCTTTAAAATCACGGAGAACAGGCTCGGAGAAGTCTGTACTCGTATACGCCGAACCGTATATACGGAGTTTTTTCGACGCAATCTCGAATGGGGTCAGGTGTTCGCTCGTAAAGATGTGCACGTTCTCGGGAAACGAGAGCGTCCGATACGGCGAAGTCGGCGTGTACGGGTCATGGTTTCCCGGGGTAATAAAAACTTCTGTTTTGGCGCGTTCAAAATCCCGCACAACCGATTCTTCGGTTTCGGGATATATAGGATAGGCGTCAAAAAGGTCGCCCGCAATGATGAGCGCGTCCGCCGACTCACTGTTGGCAATATCAACTATCTGCGACAGAACTCGGCGTAAACCTCGCCTGCGCTCCCTTGCGCCGTCGGGAGACAGCGATTTAAATGCACTGTCAAGATGCAAATCGCCGGTATGAAGAATTTTAGGCATAACAACTATCCTTTCAGAATACGATTGATTCTAACAACCTCACGGCACTTTCCGTCGGAATCTACGTCAAGGCAGACGCCGTTTATCATTGTATCACCTTCGGCTTCTGCAAAGCTCACGGGGACATGACCTAAGAAGGTGGGGAGTGATGTCTCATATGATGCACCTATAACCGAGTTGTGCGGCCCGGTCATACCGAGGTCGGTTATATACCCAGTCCCTTTCGGAAAAACGCGCTCGTCGGCGGTCTGTACGTGTGTGTGAGTACCCCAAACAGCCGAGACTCTGCCGTCGAGGTAGTGCGCCAGCGCGATTTTTTCGCTTGTTGCTTCTGCATGGAAATCAAATAGGGCGATATCGTATTTTCCTAAATTGTCGCCGAGAATTTTGTCGGCGGCATAAAACGGACTGTCCGGGCCGAAATTCATTCCGCACCTGCCGAGGAGCGAAGCTACCAATATGCGTTTTCCGCAGGTATCAAATATTCCGTAACCTCTTCCGACAGTGAGACCGGGGATATTGTAGGGGCGGAGAATTGAGGGTTCGTTTTCAAGGTACGGGACGATTTTCTGTCTGCCGAACGTGTGGTTTCCAAGTGTAATAACGTCAGCACCCGCCTGAAGAATTGCATCCGCCTGTGTTGGGAGGATTCCGACCATATCGGCGTTCTCACCGTTAATTACGGTGAATTGCGCGCCGAATTCGCGTTTGAGTCCGGAAAGATATCTTGAAATTTCGGAAACTGCTTTTGTGCCGACGATATCACCTATTGCAAGAATTTTCAAATCGGTTGCTCCTTTCAAAAGCAAGAGAATAATAACAGAGGTTTGTTTTGGTGCGGTAATGTGTTAAAAACCCCGAATATGCGTAAGCATTATTCGGGGTTTTGACTTTGATTATACGCTGTAAGGGCTGAATTTATTTTGCGTAGTCGATGGCACGAGTCTCACGAATGAGATGTACCTTAATCTGACCGGGATATTCAAGCTCGCTCTCAATCTTCTTTGCAAGGTCATGTGAGAGAAGAACAAGCTCATCATCGTTTACCTCATCGGGCTTGACAATTATGCGTACCTCACGACCCGCCTGAATCGCATAAGAACGCTCAACGCCGGGAAATTCGTTTGCAATCCCCTCGAGTTTTTCAAGACGTTTGATGTAATTCTCAAGATTTTCGCGTCTTGCTCCGGGACGGGCGGCGCTTATTGCATCAGCCGCCTGAACGAGACAGGCAACAACGGTTCTCGGCTCTACATCGCCGTGGTGAGCGTGTATTGCGTGTATAACGTCCTCATTTTCCTTATACTTCTTTGCAATATCAACACCGATAGCAACGTGTGAGCCTTCAACCTCATGGTCAACGGCCTTACCGATATCGTGCAGGAGTCCTGCGCGCTTTGCGAGCATAACGTCAACTCCGAGTTCTGCCGCAAGAAGACCCGCAATATGAGATACCTCTATTGAGTGCATAAGCACATTCTGACCATAGCTCGTACGGAAGCGTAGACGTCCGAGAAGCTTTATAAGCTCCGGGTTTAAGCTGTGAACGCCTGTGTCAAACGTCGCGCGTTCACCCTCCTGCTTGATTACAACATCGACCTCGCGCTTTGCCTTCTCAACCATTTCCTCAATTCTTGCGGGATGAATACGTCCGTCGGATATGAGCTTCTCAAGCGACAGACGCGCAACTTCGCGCCTTACCGGGTCAAAGCTTGAAAGGGTAATGGCCTCGGGCGTGTCGTCAATAATGAGGTCAACGCCTGTGAGCGTTTCGAGAGTTCTGATGTTTCTTCCTTCACGTCCGATTATGCGGCCTTTCATTTCGTCATTCGGAAGCGGAACAACGGAAACCGTAGCCTCCGCAACATGGTCTGCCGCACATTTCTGGATTGCGAGAGATATAAGCTGACGCGCTTTACCTTCGGCGTCTTCTTTGTACTGCGCCTCGATTTCTTTAAGGCGTATTGCGTATTCATGCCTCGCTTCGCTCTCGAGATTTGAAATGAGATATTCCTTCGCCTCTTCGGCGGTATACCCCGATATCTTTTCGAGCATCTCAAGCTGACTGCGCTTTATCAGTTTGAGTTCTTCGTTCATTGCTTCGTTTTCTTTGATTTTCTTGGTAAGAGCCGCATCCTTCTGCTCTGCGGCCTCGTGCTTTTTATCAAGTGATTCCTCACGCTGCATTACACGGCGTTCCTGCTTTTGCATTTCGGAACGGCGTTCCTTCATTTCACGGTCAAATTCGGTTCTGTTTTTGTGAATTTCTTCCTTTGCTTCAATCAAAAGTTCACGTTTTTTGTTTTCGGCAGTTTTAATAGAATCATTAACTATTCTCTTAGCTTCTTCCTCGGCACTTGAAATTGCCTTTTCAGCCACATTTTTACGGAAAGAAATACCTAAAATGAACGCGACTATTGCAAAAATGACTATTGCCGCCGCGAAAATAATCCATGCCAATAGACTTGCTTCAAACATTTCTGCTGCATTACCTCCTTGATGTTTTTTGTTTCAAATACTTATAAACAATTAGATATGTAATAATTCAGGTTATTGAAATGCGTGAAAACTCACGCACAGCGCAAACAATAACAGATATTATCCACACATATATTTTAGTTGTTAATTTGTGATATGTCAAGCGTATAAACCTCAAAATATTCAAATATTCCAAATATTTTTAACAACACCTTGTGGCATGACACAGCACTTGACTTTTTTTCGCGCTCATTATAACATAATTATAATATTAAAGGAGGACTTGCGAATGCTTGATGAGCTGGGAATAGGCGGTTTCGTTATGGAGCAGGACGAAAAATACCTAAAACTCGGGACGGATGCTATGCTGTTGTCAGAGTTTGCAAAGATAAAAAAGGGCTTCCGCATATGCGACCTCGGGTGCGGTGCCGGCGCGGTGTCCGTGCTCCTCGCGGCAAGGCATAAAGATGTGATAATAGACGGAATAGAAATAGTCGGAGGTGCGGCGGCGCTTGCAGAAAAAAATGCAATGCACAACAATATACAGGACAGATTTTTCGTTCATCATATGGACCTTAAAGATGCAGAGGGGGTTTTTGAGGCGGGGAGCTTTGATGCCGTTGTTTCAAATCCTCCGTTTATGAAAAAGGGTTCGGGGCTGCGCACGGAGCGCGAGGAACTGCTGTGCGCAAGAATGGAGCTTTTCTGCGACATGGACGATGTCTGCCGCGTTGCGTCATACCTTCTGCGTTTCGGAGGTTCATTCTTCGTGGTTCATCGCCCGTCGCGTATTTCAGACCTGTTTGCGTCACTTAGAAAATACTCACTTGAGCCGAAGAAAATACGCTTCGTGCAGGACACCGTCTCGGCTGAACCGTCGCTCATACTTGCGGAAGCAAGAAAGGGCGGGAAGAGCGGAGTGAAAGCAATACCCACACTGATAGTTAAAAATCCCGACGGAAGCGAAACCGATGAAATTAAAAAAATTTATCAGAGAAAATAACCAAACGTCGTTTTCGTTATTTTGCACATTTTTTAGCGTTCAATTTGTCGGAAATGACGAAAATGAGCGCCTGCCGATTTTTTCTGAAAAAACATCTTGAATTATTCTCCCGGTAATAGTATAATGTACTCAGTAATTAGTTCAGTTACTGAATTAAAAAAAGAAAGAGGTTTTGATGATGGCTGAGAAAAAAGTTATGAACGGCGCCGGCGTCGAAGAACTCGGATTCCCGATGTGGCCTCAGTTCGCACCGGAAACTCCGGACATGGTGGCAGCACTTTTGAAGACGGGCAAGGTTAACTACTGGACGGGCCCGGTAGGTATGGAATTTGAGGAGGCATGGAGAAAGTTCATCGGCGCAAAGATGGCCATTTCCTGCACAAACGGAACGGCTGCGCTCCATATTGCTCTTGCCGCTCTCGGAATAGGTCCGGGCGATGAAGTTATCGTTCCTTCCTATTCGTTCATCGCATCTTCCTTCTCGGTAGTACAGGCGGGAGCAATCCCTGTATTTGCCGATGTTACGGACGATCACACGCTCGACCCGAACGACATTGAGCACAGAATCACAAAGAGAACAAAGGCGATAATCGTTGTTCACCTTTACGGCGGTGTTGCCGATATGGGCCCGATACTCGAAATCGCAAAGAAGCACAACCTTAAAGTTGTCGAGGACTGCGCACAGTGCTTCGGCGGCGAATATAACGGCAAGAAGTGCGGAACGCTCGGCGACGTAGGATGTTTCAGCTTCTGCCAGTCCAAGCACTTTACAACAGGCGGCGAAGGCGGTATGGTTGTAACGGATAATGAAGAAGTGGGCTGGGAGTGCCGTTCATTCCGCGACCACGGATATGACGTTAAGAAGCGTATGAGCATGCTTGCTCTTGAAGAGTCGCTTCCGTACATACACAACCGTGTCGGTTTCAACTATCGTATGACAGAGATGCAGTCTCTCATCGGTCTGAACGAGCTTAAGCGCCTTGAAAGCTGGAACCTCCCGCGCCGTTATAAATATGCAAAGATGTATGACGATGCGTTTAAGGGGCTTAAAGGAATCAAGAAGCTTCCGATAAACACATCCGAGCGCAAGAACGCATATTGGTGGTATCCGATTAACCTTGACCTCTCCGTTCTTGATACAGACGCAAGCGGAATCGTTAAGGAACTCCAGGGAATGGGTATTCCATGCTACGGAATCCAGTGGCCTGAGGCTTATGAGGAGAAGGCTTATAAGGAGCAGAACGGCTTCGGTGAAGCTAAGTTCCCGTTCAAGTCCAAGGAATACACAGACCCGAAATCCGCAGACTACACGAATGTTGTCTGCCCAAAGGCAAAATCTCTCCGTGCAGAGACATTCAGCCTCTTCCTCCATCCGACTTGGGAAGAAGAGCATATTCAGAGCTGCATAGATGCAACGAAGAGCGCTATTGCAAAGCACTTAAAGTAATCTAATTAAATGCGATATGAAAAAACGGACATTTTGTCCGTTTTTTCACTATCAGCAAGGCTGCGAGGTAAAATATGAATGTTTTAGCAATAACCTGCCACCCCGATGACATTGAAACCTACGGCGGCGGAACCGTTGCAAGGCTCTCTGCGGAAGGTAATCGCGTATGGATATGCCACGTTGCCAACGGCGATATGGGACATCAGGAGATTATGCCCGAGGAACTCGGGAAAATCCGCGAAGAAGAAGCACAGCGTGCAGGAGAAGCTCTCGGCGCGGAAAAGGTGTATAGCGTAAACTGCGGGGATTGCCGTTTTTATAACGACGATGAAAGAGCAAGGCGTGAGCTTGTGCGAATAATCCGCGCTTTTAAGCCCGACTTGATATTGACGCACAGTGAGGACGATTATATGAACGACCATCTTGAGGTGTCAAGGCTCGCTTTTGAAACAAGCTTCACGGCTACCGTTCCGCATATGTATCCCGAGTATCCCGCGTGCGAAAAAATTGCACCGATTTATTACATAGACTCCGCCGCGGGCGAGGGAACAATCCCCGATATATATGTTGACATAACGGATTATATAGAACAAAAGCTCCGTGCAGTCGGATGTCATGAATCACAGGTTAAATGGCTTTATGAGCACGACAACATGGATTTCCTCGAATATGTAAGGTCATACTCACGCTTCCGCGGACTCCAGTCGGGCGTTAAATATGCGGAGGGCTTCCGAATTTGCAAGGCATGGCCGCGCGTAACTACAAAGCGCCTGCTTCCGTGATTTAATGTATTTTATTATTGCTCCCCCTTGCAAAAAGTTCAAATTAGATATATAATCATTTCGACCGATAAAAAAATTAAAATCGGTAAAGACTAATCGGTTTGAAAGGAAGATAGAAAATGAGAGTACTTGCCATCGGCTGTCATCCGGATGATCTTGAAATAGCCTGCGCGGGAACACTTGCGCGTATGGTCGACGAAGGTCATGAGGTTTATATGTGCCATGTTGCCAACGGCGATATGGGACATCAGGTAATCATGCCGGACGAGCTCGGTAAAATGCGCGAGAAAGAGGCTGAGAGAGCAGGAGAAATAATCGGCGCAAAGAAAGTATATAATGTGAACTGCGGGGACTGCCGTTTTTACAACGACGATGATCACGCCCGTCGTGAACTCGTAAGAATAATACGCGAGGTACGTCCCGACTTCATCATCACGCATGACCCGAACGACTATATGAACGACCATCTTCAGGTGGGGCAGCTCGTTTTTGAGGCAAGCTTCACTTCATCCGTTCCGCATATGTATCCGGAATATCCCGCATACAGCTTAGTTCCGCCTATATATTATATGGACACGCTTGCGGGCGTTAACTTTCTCCCCGAGGAATATGTAGACATTTCGGAATATATCGACAAAAAAATTGAAGCTCTCGAATGTCATGAGAGTCAGCTTAAATGGATGCTTGAACACGATAAAATCGATTTTGCCGAATTTGTAAAATCATGTTCCCGTTTCCGCGGTCTTCAATCGGGAGTTCAGCACGCGGAAGGATTCAGAGTATGCAAGGCATGGCCCCGTCAAATCACGAAGAGACTCTTGCCTTAACATATTAGATAATTAAAGGAGGAAAAGATTATGGATTTCATGAGCACAGTAAAGGATTCGCTTTTAGAGGGATTTTATCCCGCAGGATGGGATTTTGCAAAAATCGACAAGTGCTGTTCAAATGCACCCGAGGCGATTTTTGAACGTCAGAGTTTTTGGAACAAAGATTTCAAGCCCGTGCAGTGTGATAATGTTGCAGAGTTTGACATGATGATGGGACACGAAATTGCAAACCAGATTAAAATGGCGCGCGACGAGGGGGTTAAGCTTGCAATAATTCTCCCCGCAGGTCCTATGGGTATGTACCGCTGGGCGTCTTACTTCCTCAATGAGTGGGATGTGGACTGCTCGCACGTTTACGGCTTCAACATGGACGAGTGGAGCGACGGAGAGGGAAACACTCTTGATTCTTCAAACCCCGGCTCGTTTACATATGCTATGCGTGATGCTTTTTACAGCAAGATTAACAAGACGGTACCCGAAAATCAGCGCAATTTTGCGACGAAGGACAATCTCCCGACATATCCCGAAAAGATAGCGAAGCTGAAAGCCGAGGGCGCCCGCCTTATAACAACATTCGGAATAGGACGTATGTGCCATATCGCATTCTGGGAACCCCATTTCGGCGCAGAATTTGCGACAGATGAGGAATGGAAGAAGCAGATGTACCGCATAGGAGCAAAGCTCCATCCGCTCACAATAGAGCAGAACGCAATTACGAGCTTCAAGAGCCGTACATCACTCGTTCCGTGCCGCGCAAACACCATCGGACCGGGACTGTTCCTCCAGTCAGACAGAATAATCGGCGGCTGCGACGGCGCGCTTTCGCGCGGAATGCAGTGGCAGGGCATGAGCCTTTGGATGACGCTCAGATACGGCCCGACTCGCTGGATTACATCGTCGTATATGCCGACAATCGCAGGCAAGCTATTTTTCCTTAAAGAACTTGCGGGTCCGCTCGTTGCAGAGTGTAACTAATTAATTGAAAGAGGGATTTATTATGAAAAAAGTCAGATGGGGCGTCATTGGCGCCGGCGGTATAGCCGACAGACGCACACTTCCTGGCATGATGCTCTCCGATGAAGCAGAGCTCGTTGCCGTTATGGAGATAAATGAGGAATTAGCTGAAAAACTGCGCGTAAAGTACGGCGCAAAGCGTGCATACACAGACTATAAAGCGCTTCTTGAAGATCCCGATGTTGATGTGGTGTATATAGCTTCTCCCGTAAACTGCCATAAGGAGCAGGCAATAGCCGCGGCGCGCGCAAAAAAAGACATCCTCCTCGAAAAGCCGATATGCCTCGATATTGCGGACGGTGAAGAAGTTATCCGCGTATGCAATGAAGAAGGCGTAAAAATCGCCACGGGATTCCTTATGCGCTTCAGCGCAATCAACAGCAGAATCCGCAAGCTTGTACAGTCCGGGAAACTCGGTCAGATAGTTTCTGTCCGCGCGCAGTTCGCTTGCTGGTATCCCGAGACGGAAGGCGCATGGCGTCAGGTTAAAGCACTTTCCGGAGGCGGCTCGCTCATGGACATGGGAGTTCACTGCATAGACCTTATCCGATATGTTACCGGTCAGGAAGTAAAGAAAGTTGCGGCTTTCAATAAGACTCATACATTCAGCTATGAGGTTGAGGACCAGTCCTCAGTCCTTATGGAGCTTTCCGACGGCACTAACGCTTACGTTGAAGCTCATTTCGACCTCCCCGACATCACCCCGAGCTGTTTTGAAGTTTACGGCACAAAGGGATATGTCCGCGCTTACGGCACACTTTCGCAGGTTGATACGGGAACGGTCGAGGGCTACACGATTGAGTCTGATGACGTGTATGATGCTCAGCAGACACGCGCTGAGGGCAATAAGCTCGACTTTAACGTAGAATTTGGCAATATGTATACACGCGAGCTTGATTCTTTCGGACGCTCTCACAGAGACGGAGCTGAGATAGAAGTTCCCGCCGAGGACGCAATAAAGGCGCAGAAGGTAATCGCTGCCGCATACGAATCAACAGAAACAGGCAGGATTATAAGCCTTTAACTATTAAAGAGCACGAGGAGAATGCAAAATGTTAAAATTCGGAGTTGCAAAAAAGTGCATAACGCCCCAATATGATATGTGTATTCCGGGATACTTCTCAAAGAGATTTGTTTCGGGCGTACTCGACGACCTTTATGCGAAAGCAATCGCATGGGAGAGTAACGGCATTTCCGCAATTAACGTCGTTTGCGACACGATAAACCTGAGCCGCGACGACGTGCTCAGAATACGCCGCGGAATTTATGACAGATGCGGTGTTTTGGAGAAAAATATAACCGTTTCCGCCACGCACTCCCATACGGC